>JANMVO010000406.1:0-4721 GCA_031392805.1 Rhodoferax sp.
AAGCGCATTCTGGGCCAAAGTGGCAACTTTGATGGCGTGCAGGTGATCGATCTCATTCTGGCGCAGCCCGTCACCGCAGAATTCATTGCGGCAAAGATCTACCGCTATCTGGTGCGTGAGGAACTGTCGGATGCCGTCAAAAAGCAGCTTGGGACAGAGTTGCGCAACCAGCGCTATGAACTCGCACCGCTGCTGAAAAAAATACTGCTGTCGCGGGATTTTTACAGTGCGCCGTCGATGGCCACCCGCATCAAAAGCCCGGTGGAACTGGCGGTATCCACCTACAAGAAACTGGGCTTGCGAGAAGTCCCCGGTGTGCCCGATTTCAACGAAGCCACCAACGCCCTGGGCCAGCGCCTGTTTCACCCGCCCACGGTGGCGGGCTGGGCCCAGGGCAAGAGCTGGATCACACCGGGGTTGCTGCTGGAGCGTGGCAATTTCTCGCGGGATTTGCTGTTTCCCAACATCAATTTTCTGCCACCAGACCGCTACAACGACGATGAGACCATCCGCATTGTCAGCAGCAAGATTGAACAGGGCCAGGACATCAGCACCGCCACCAAACCCGAAGGCAAAGGCATGGGCGGCGGCGGCGCGGCGATGCAGTCCATGTCCACCGCCATGGCCGACCGCGATGAAGATTTCAACACCCGCTACGCCAGTTTTCGCGGCTGGCAACTGGCCACAGAAAAAGTAAAACCGATTCCCCGTCGCCCCGCCCCGCTTGATCTGTCGGGCCTGGTGCGCGCGCAAAAGCTGGTCAACACGGCGCAGGTGGTGAACTACCTGCTGGAGCGCTTCATACCGGTTGCGGTAGAGAGCGCCGACCGGGCGCGCTTGATTGATTTCCTGAAGGGCGAGCTTGGCACGGACGACGTGGTGCAGGCGCAGTCGTATCTGGAAGAGCCCCTGCGCCTGCTGCTGCACCTGATCATGAGTTTGCCTGAGTACCAACTGGGCTGAAGGACATTGCGATGACAAGTCACTACGATTTTGCACAAGGTTCAAGCCGCCGGGCCTTGCTGCGCGCTGGTTTGGCGGGAATCGCGGTCAGCGGCACCCGTCTGGCAGGCGTCCCGCTGGCGCTCGGCCAAGTCGCGCAGGCCATGGCAGCCGATGCAGCGGCCAGGGACCGCATCCTCGTCGTGGTGGAATTGTCAGGCGGTAACGACGGCTTGAACACCCTTGTGCCGTACGCTGATGACGCCTACTACAAACACCGCCCCACAATCGGCATCCGGCCCGACAAGCTGCTCAAAATAGACGATCATTTTGGCTGGAACGCGGGCATGACCGGCTTTGAAAAGCTGTACAAGGACGGCAAACTGGCGGTCATCCACGGCTGTGGCTACGAGCAGCCGTCGTTCTCCCATTTCACCTCGATGGCTTACCTGCACACGGCGGCACCCAATGGTGGCGACCCGTATGGCTGGGTTGGCCGTCTGGGCGATGCCTTGCAGCCCACGGCCACGCCCAACCTCATCGTCAACATTGACGTGGCGCAGTCACTTGCGGTGCAAAGCCGGGTGCATGTGCCGGTGGTGTTTGACGACCCGGAGCGCTTCAAGCGCAAAGGCAGTTTTCAGGAGATGCGCCAGCTTGACATCGTGACCCAAGTCGCCCGCGATGCCAACGCCTCGCGCGCCTACCTGCGTGAGGCCGCCAAAAGCGCGGTTGATGCCTCGGCATTGGTGCGAGAGGCCTGGGCGCGATACCGCACGCCGGTGGATTACGGCATCCTGCCGCTGGGCCTGCCCAAAGTGGCGGCGCTGATGGACGCGGGCCTGCCCACGCGCCTGTACTACACCGGCTTTCGCAACAACGCGTTCGACACCCATGTGCAGCAACCCGATCTGCATGGCCGGCTGCTGACCTATGCGTCGGACGCCATCATGGGCTTCATGCGGGATCTGGAGCGCATTGGCAAAGCCGATCAGGTGGCGCTGCTGGTGTTCTCGGAGTTTGGCCGGCGCGTGCCGGAAAACGCCAACCAGGGCACCGATCACGGCACCGCCAACTCGATGTTCATCATTGGCAAACAGGTGCGGGGCGGCCACTATGGCAAGCCGGTCAACCTGACCCAGCTTGATGCGGGCGACAACCTGATGCACACCACAGACTTCCGCCGCGCCTACGCCACGCTGACCAAGGGCTGGATGGGTTATGGCGAGACTGCAAAAGTGTTGAAGGGCGAGTTTGAGCCATTCCCGGTTTTTGGATAGCGCAATACGCTAGACTTGTCCGTTCAGTCAAATGCTATCTAAATAATAGCTAACTATGTATATAGGACAAGGGCTAGAGGCATAAATGATGGTTAAAATCGGCCTTTTTGACTGATTTCAGCTCAATCCAGCTCCAGCGCCAGTCCCACATAGTTTTCCGCCAGTGTGGTGGACGCTGCCACCGAGTGCACCAGGTAGTCAAGCTCGGCTTCCTGCATCTTCTGGCCAAAGCCTTGCGAGTCGGGAAAGCGGTGCAGCAGCGAGGTCAGCCACCATGAAAAACGCTCGGCTTTCCACACGCGGCGCAGGGCGCGTTGCGAATAGGTGTCAATGCCAGCAGGTGACTTGTCCCGGTAGAACTCGATCAAGGCGCTTGAGAGGTATTTCACGTCGCTGGCCGCCAGGTTCAAGCCTTTGGCTCCGGTGGGCGGCACGATGTGCGCGGCATCGCCGGCAAGAAACAGGCGGCCAAAGCGCATCGGCTCGGCCACAAAGCTGCGCAATGGGGCAACGCTTTTTTCGATGCTGGGGCCGGTGACCATGGCCTCTGCCAGTGCCGGGTCCAGGCGCAAACGCAGCTCGTCCCAGAAACGCTGGTCACTCCAGTCTTGTACCTTGTCATTCAGCGGGCACTGCACGTAGTAGCGGCTGCGCGTGAGGCTGCGCATGGAACACAGTGAGAAGCCGCGCTCGCTGTTGCCATAGACGATGGCATGGGGCGACACCGGTGGTACATCGGCCAGCACACCCAGCCAGCCGAACGGGTAGACCTTCTCATACTCGGTGATGGACCCCTTGGGCACGCTGGCGCGGCACACGCCGTGAAAGCCGTCGCAGCCGGCAATGAACCCGGCCTCGATCTCAAAAGTCTGGCCATCTTTTTGGTAGGTGACGCGGGGCGTTTTGCCATTAAAGTCGTGGATGCTGACGTTGGCGGCCTCGTACACAGTGGGCAGGCCAGCGGCGGCGCGCGCCGTCATCAGGTCGTGCGTGACCTCGGTCTGGCCGTAGGCGGTAACGACCTTGCCGCCGGTGAGTCCCTGCACATCAATGGCATGGCGCGCGCCGGCAAACACCAGCTCGATGCTGTGGTGCACGATGCCTTCCGCAAGCACACCCGCGCCCACGCCGACCTCGTTGAGCAGGTCCACCGTGGTCTGCTCCAGGATTCCGGCGCGGATGCGGCCCAGCACGTAATCGGGGCTCTGGCGCTCAATGATGAGGGCGTCAACGCCTGCCTTGTGAAGCAGCGCGCCGAGCAGCAGCCCCGCAGGGCCTGCGCCGATGATGGCGACTTGTGTTCGCATGGGGTACTCTCTTGATTGGATGCACTTTGAGCTAAAGACTTCAGGCGTATTGTTGCACCCGGCCAAAGCCGAAAGGGTAGTGGGGCATGGCTAAAAGCAGGGTGGTGCCGCAAAGCCTTGACCCTCAGCGCCAGCGACTCCAAGCCACGCTTTGCACGGAGACAGAAATCTCCGTGAGAACCTTTCAACAGAAATTGTTACTACTATATGTGTAGCTAAGTATGCTTATAATACGAGGGCTATAGGGGTTTTTAGGGGGTTTTAATCATAAAAACCGCTAAAAACGGTGCCATTGCACTTGGCGAGCGCTGCTACAGCTACAAGCCCAGGTAGCGTTCCAGCAACTGCGGCTGCGCGTGCAGTTCGGCGGACGCGCCCGAGAACACCACTTCGCCCTTGACGAGGATGATGTTGCGGTCGGAGATTTGCGTCACGTGCTTCCAGTTCTTGTCCACAATCACGCTGCTGATGCCACTCTCGCGGATCATGCCGCAAATGCGCCATATCTCCCGCGCGATCAATGGGGCCAGGCCCTCGGTGGCCTCGTCCAGAATGAGCACATCGGGGTTGGTCATGAGCGCGCGGCCAATCGTCAGCATTTGCTGCTCGCCGCCGCTGAGCTGCTGGCCACCGTGGCCCAGCCGCTCTTTCAGGCGCGGGAAGGTTTCCAGCACGCGGTCGTACGTCCAGTCATGGTTCTGCCGGGCGCGCTCGCGCGCTGCGTCGCTGGCACCTGCGCGTGCGGCCATCACCAAATTCTCCTTGACGCTCAGGTTGCCGAAGATGCCCCGGCCCTCGGGCACGTAGGCAATGCCGAGCCGGGCCACTTCAAAGGGCGCACGGCCGGTCATCGTCTTGCCCATGATGCTGACTGCGCCCGTGCGTGGTTTCACCAGGCCCATGATGCTTTTGAGCAGGGTGCTCTTGCCCATGCCGTTGCGCCCCATCAGGCCGATGGTTTCACCGCGCGCCACGGTGAAGTCAACGCCACGCAGGATGTGGCTGGCACCGTAGTAGGTGTTGATTTGCTTTGCGTCGATCAACACGTCACGCATGGTCAGTGTTCCTCGCCCAGGTACGCGGCTTGAACTTTTGCATCAGCCCGTATTTCCGCAGGTAGGCCACTGGCAATCACCTGGCCGTTGACCATCACGGTGAGGTGATCGGCCAGCGCAAACACGGCGTCCATGTC
>JANMVO010000497.1:0-2433 GCA_031392805.1 Rhodoferax sp.
AGCCTATCGCTGTGTCTCGCCTCCCGAAGCGATCCGAGCATGGCCTCGCGGATATCTTCGGTGCAGCTCTCGACGCGTGAATCTGGCGGAGAATCAACAAAGAGACTGATCAGGCTCGACGCGAATTTTGATTTTTTCCAACTCATAATTTGTGCGGTAACCGCTGCTTCAAGATGATGTGCCTCGAAACCCTCGTGTGAAAATTCAAAAAGGAAATTCCAAACCCGACCATTCCAAACACGTCCATCATGCGCCCCCCGAGGGTCTCTGAGTCGCTCGGCGCTGAGCCGTTTGTCTGCTTGGCTGGGTTAATGCTGCAATTGGAACACTACACCGCCTCTTTGAGCGTAGCATTTCGTTATCACATGTAACGACCCGCCTGCGCTCAAAGAACGACTTCAAGTCACTCTTTTATGTAAATGGGCAATGGCACGCGCACCCTAGTCAGAGGCACGGCCATGGCGCAGTACCTTAGTTGAGATCACTGTGGTAGGCCGCATGCTGATTTCATAGTTAGCTATTAAATTTGAATAAAGGCAATTGAAAACAGACTGCGGTAGCTTCGCGCGCTTGGATTGGTTCCAGCTGTCAGGTTGCTTCTGCGAGCCAGTCACTGCAGTGAATCGTTGTCAATGACCAGAAGACCTGGTCAACGCAAAAGGCCTGGGCTGAGAACCTGAGCTTTGCAGGCAGCGACGCTTGGGTGCTGCCCAGCAACGACCTGGCCGCTGCCGCCGCTTTTGCCCAGCGCTGCCTTGACCGGTTGAACGCCGCCCGCCTGCCGCACCGGGCCTCACCCGTGTCCGACTGGCTGACCATCAGCATTGGCGTGGCCAGCTTGGCGCCGGCACAGGGGGTGTCACACGGTTCGCTGGTGCGACCTTGTACGCCGCGAAAAAGCTGGGTCGGGCGCAATATGCCTGCGCCGACCCTAGCCCCAGTTTGATATAGGTTTTATAGCTAACTATGCACGCTACACTAGGGCTATAGGCCAATTTGGCCGATCTATTTGACTACAATACCGTTCAATGACCGCCGCCCGCCTGCATGACCGCCGCCTAGTGGCCTGGCTGTCCTTGGCGCAGCTCATCAGCTGGGTCAGCGTTTTTTACCTGTTCGCGCTGATCATGGCCCCCATCGAGCGCGACCTGGGCTTGAGCCGAGCACAGTTTTCCCTCGGATTCAGCCTGGCGCTGCTGGCCGAGGGCCTGCTGGCCTACCCGGTGGGGCGTTTGATTGACCGGGGCCACGAGCGCGTGGTGATGACGGGTGGCTCTGCGTTGCTGGGCATTTGTCTGATGCTGCACAGCGCAGTGACCACCCTGGCTGGTTTTTACGCCGTGTGGCTGGGGCTGGGCATCGGCATGGCAGCCACGCTTTACACCCCGGTGTTTGCGGTCGTGACGCGGCGTTTCCCCGATGATTTTCGGCGCGCCATCATTACGATGACGTTTTTGGGCGGCCTGGCCAGCACCGTGTTCATCCCGCTGAGCGCGGGGCTGATCAGTAATTTTGGCTGGCGGCACGCGCTCTGGGTTTTGGCGGCGCTGCATTGGCTGGTGTGTGCGCCATTGCATTGCTTTTGGCTGAAAAATGCGCCTCCGCAGGGGGGCAGTGCTTCGGTCAGCCAACCCATCAGCACCACCGCACTGAAAGACCACCTGCAGAGCGCCCCCTACCTCTTGATCGGCCTGTTCGTGGTGCTGATGATGGCCGTCACCGCCGCGCTGCCCGCGCACATGGTGAGCCTGCTGCGCGAGAATGGTTTGAGCGAGGCCTGGGCGATTGCCATCCCGGCCAGCATCGGCATCATTCAGGTGCTGGGGCGCATGCTGCTGTTTTTTTTTGAGCACCGGTTTGACCTGCACACTGCCAACCGGCTGATCCCGTGCCTGATGCCACTGGGCCTGATGGCCTTGCTGGGGGCCTCCTGGTGGGGCGCGATTCCCGGTTCAGCGGGCAGAAACGGCGGCGGGGCCGTGTACTTGGTATTGCTGTTCGTTTTTTTGTGGGGCATGGGCAATGGCATGCTGACCATCGCGAGAGGTACGGCCATGGCGCAATACGTCAGCCGCGAGCACGTCGCATCGCTCAACGGGGCGCTGGGTATCCCGCTGGCACTGGCCAGGGCCGCTGCGCCCATTGGCCTGGGGTTGCTATGGAGCCAGCAAAGCGGCTACACCCACGGCCTGTGGGTGCAGCTGGGTTTGAGCGTGGCGGGCGTGGCCGCCCTGGCGTTGGCGCAGCGACTGGCGCGGCTCAAGCACCCGGCATAGACAACAGCTTAAAAAAAAGCTGCGTTGAAAATCAACCGCCAGTCTGAACCGGGTTGGGGCTGGACTGGGTCTGGCGCTGTGGCCTTGCGGGCAGCGGGCTGGCCAGGCTGCCATCGGCCATGCGCAGCGAGCCGCCTTCCACCGTCACGTGGCTTCC
>JANMVO010000521.1:0-3319 GCA_031392805.1 Rhodoferax sp.
AGTTTGGGCGCGCAAGGGTTTGCCGCTGGCACCGGCCGCAATGCGCTGGCTCACTTGCAACAACGCCCCCAGATGCACCACGTCGGCACAACGCACCGCATAACCGTCCATGGCACTGTTGTCAACCGGCGGCACGTGCAGTGCGGACACCACGTCTTGCGCCAGCACGCGGCCATCGGCTTCGAAGGTTGAAATTTGCTCAGTCTCTTGCAAAACTTCGGCATGTTGCAGCAGTTCTGCCAGCGCATCGTCCAGCGATTTCAGGGGCGCTCGCAGGTTTAATGCGCTTGGTACGGTTGACGCCGTTGATGAAGGCGCGTTCATGCATAAATCCCGGGGTGGTACTCGAACCGTTTGGCACTGGCGATCAGCCACTGGGCGACCGCTTCGGGGTCATTCAAGTCGAGCACCGGGCGCAGCGTGGCCTGCGGCAATTGCCCTGGAGAATCGGTGGCAATGGCAACGATGAAGTCGTCATCGACATAGCGCGCTGGCTGACCAGTCGAGGCGCGCCAGACTTCGATCTTTTGCAAATCGCTTTGCTTGAAGCCTTCCACCAGAACCCAATCCACACCTTCATACAGTTCGGCAATCAACTGATGCACCGTCAACTGGGCTGGTTGTTCGAACTCGCGCATCAACGCCAGGCGCGCGTCAGACGCCACCACCACTTCAAACGCACCCGCCGCGCGATGGCGCCAGGTGTCTTTGCCGACATGGTCAATGTCAAATTTGTGGTGCGCATGCTTGACGACGGACACGCGCTGCCCGCGCGCGCGCAGCGCCGGTATCAGGCGCTCCACCAAGGTGGTTTTGCCTGAATTTGAATACCCCGCAATACCGACAACATTCATGGTTTGAAACTCAGATTGCTACATGTTATATAGCTATTAAACACCAATGGACGAGGGCCACAGGCACTTTTCATTGACAATTCAGGCTGATAAAGGTCTTGATGGCTGTCACATCAGCGCGCATGCCGGTGACGCGCTTGGGCAGGGCTTCAATGCCGTCAAACCTGGCCGGGCGATCCGGCTCACGGCCCAGCGCTTCAACGATGGTGGCGGCAAATTTGATGGGCAGCGCGGTCTCCAGAACAATCATGGGCACGCCGGGTTGGGTGTGTTCGCGCGCCACTTTCACGCCGTCGGCGGTGTGCGTGTCGATGATCACGCCATGCCGGGCGAACACGTCCTGGATGGTGGCCAGACGGTCCGTGTGCGTGCTTTTGCCGCTAATGAACCTGTACTTTGCTGCAGCATCTTTGAAGGCGGGGTCCGCGCTCAAATCGAACATGCCATTCTTGCCAAGTTGCATGCCAAACAGGTCTGCGATTTTTGCACCGTCGCGGCCTAACAGATCGAACACAAAGCGCTCAAAATTCGACGCCTTGGAGATGTCCATCGACGGGCTGGAGGTCTCGTGCGTGTCGGCACCGGCGCGCACGCGGTAGACGCCGGTGCGGAAGAATTCATCCAGCACGTCGTTCTCATTCGTCGCCACCACAAGCTGGTCAATCGGCAAGCCCATCATGCGCGCGACGTGGCCGGCGCAGACGTTGCCGAAGTTGCCGGAAGGCACCGCGAAACTGACCCTCTCATTGTTGGAGTGCGTCGCCTGGAAATACCCCGCAAAGTAATACACCACCTGCGCCATCAGCCGCGCCCAGTTGATGCTGTTGACCGTGCCAATCTTGTACCGACGCTTGAATTCAAGGTCGTTCGACACCGCCTTGACCATGTCCTGGCAATCATCAAACACGCCGTCTACCGCGATGTTGAAAATATTCGCGTCCATCAGGCTGAACATCTGAGCCTGCTGGAACGGGCTCATGCGCCCCGCCGGGCTGGTCATGAACACCCGCACGCCTTTTTTACCACGCATGGCATATTCGGCGGCGCTGCCGGTGTCGCCGCTGGTGGCACCCAGGATGTTGAGCTCTTCACCCCGGCGTGCCAGCTCGTATTCAAACAGGTTGCCCAGCAACTGCATGGCCATGTCCTTGAACGCCAGCGTGGGGCCGTTGGACAGGGCCTCCAGATACAGCCCGGCTTCAAGTGGCTTAAGCGGAACAATCTCCTGGGTGCCAAACACTTGTTCGGTGTAAGTCTTGCGGCAAATGACGCGCAGGTCATCGGCGGGGATGTCATCGATGTAGAGCGAGAGGACCTCGAACGCCAGGTCGGCATAGCCATCGTCGCGGTAAGTAACGCGCAGCTTTTCAAGTGAGGCAGCGTCAAGCTTCGGATAGCTTTCAGGCAGATATAAGCCGCCATCAGGGGCCAGACCTTCGAGCAGGATTTCGCAAAACTGGCGCGGCGTTTTGTCACCACGGGTGGACAGGTAGTTCATTCTAAATTTCAATGATTTTGGCCAAGCCTAATCGCCTGTCAGGAAACGAAACTTTTAGAAAATCGTTAAATGCGAAAGCAGGGATTTCTTTTGGCTTTTTGAAGCACCTATTGGGTAACAGGCGTAATCAATTCCACATCGGGAAAGTAAGTTGCAAAGCGTTGAGGGTCTCTGGTCAATATCGGGCAAGACAACACTTGGGCGTGCGCGCCAATGAAAAAATCTGGCAATGCGCATCTAAACGCCCCTTTGTTTTTTCTGTACCGCTTGAATGCTTCGGCCGCAAGATAGGCAGCCTCCACAGGAATGTCTTTTATTTCAAGTCGCCCATGCTTGATTGCGGCACTCACATCTTGCTGAGTTGCAAATGATCCTGAAACTTCAGCATAAACGATTGCATTGATACACAAGCCGCGTGGAAGCGCTCGACTGATATGGTCAACTGACCACGACTTCCACTGGGCATCGTCGTTAAAAATATCAATCAGAACGCAACTGTCAACAAAGATCATCGCATTGCGTCTTCGCCACGCGTTTCGCGCATGATTTCAGCGGTCGGTTGCCTGCGAATGCCGATTCCGACCAAGGCCAGGAAAGGATTGTCGTCAGCGGGTGTGTGCGCCGCCGTGATGCGCACGCTTCCATCGGGCAACGGCTCGTAGTCGATGGATTGGCCGGGCAAGACATGCAGATGCTGGCGAATCGCCTTGGGCACTGTGACCTGGCTTTTGACGGTTAACACGTAGCTCATGCAAAGCTCCTCATCGCAGAAAAGTAATACCGAAATTATGTATTACTTATTGTATTGCAACGACGGGCGTCACGCCAGCTCTTCCTTGCGAATCCGCACAATCGGCGCCAGCACCGTCGGCAGTGCCTGCATTTGCGCCAGCGCGGCGTTCATCTTCGCTTCCAGACACTCATGCGTGAGGATGATGAGGTCGGTCGATGTTGCGCCTTCGCCGCC
>JANMVO010000542.1:0-7219 GCA_031392805.1 Rhodoferax sp.
AACAATGACTGTAGAAGCAAACGCGCCCTCAAGCAGTGACTATATTGTTCATCACCTGACGCATTGGCAAAACAAGCCACAGACGGAAATCGTTGATTTTTCCGTCTTCAATATTGATTCAATCATTTTTTCAGTAGTGCTGGGCGTGCTGGGCTGCTTTCTTCTTTGGCAGGCAGCGCGCAAAGCCACTTCGGGTGTGCCGGGCCGCTTTCAGGCGGCGGTTGAAATCTTGATTGAAATGGTCGACGCGCAGGCCAAATCCATTGTTCACAATGCCACCAGCCGGAAAATGGTTGCTCCACTGGCGCTGGTCGTGTTTGTATGGATCATTCTGCTCAATGCCATGGACTTGCTGCCGCTGGACTTTTTGCCAGAAATATGGGGCTGGCTGCATGGCGTTGCAGGGCGCGACCCGCACCATGCATTTTTGCGCGTGGTGCCTACAGCCGACTTGTCGGTGACCATGGGGCTGTCGGTTTCTGTTCTGGTGATCTGCCTGATTTACAACGTCAAAATCAAAGGCATTGGCGGCTGGTCACATGAGTTGGTAACGGCACCTTTTGGCACCAGCAAAAACCCCGTGTTTGCACTGCTGCTAGGTGTGGCGAACTTTGCCATGCAAATGATGGAATTTGTAGCTAAAACTGTCTCGCATGGCATGCGGCTGTTCGGCAACATGTATGCAGGTGAGTTGCTGTTCATGCTGATCGCACTGCTGGGAGGTGCCTGGGCGCTGTCATTTGATCCAGGCAGCCTGGCGCTGCTGGTTCTGCACATAGTGGCCGGTTGGGCCTGGGCTGTTTTTCACATCCTGATCATTATTTTGCAGGCATTTGTTTTCATGATGTTGACGTTGGTCTACATCGGGCAAGCACACGATTCACACTAATCGCGTGCGTTGATTTTCGGTTTGAGTTTGGTTGAGTTTGAGTTTGTTTTAGCTTTTTTAGTATCTTAAGGAGTCATCATGGAAGTCATTGGTTTTGTTGCTCTCGCCGCTGGTCTGATCATTGGTCTGGGTGCCATGGGCGCTTGTATCGGTATCGGCATCATGGGCAGCAAGTTTCTTGAAGCTGCTGCCCGTCAGCCTGAGCTCATGGGTGAATTGCAGACCAAGATGTTTTTGCTGGTTGGTCTGATTGACGCCTCCTTCATTATCGGTACTGGTATTGCCCTGTGGTTCACCACAGCCAACCCATTCCTTGCGCAAATCGCACGTTTGGTCAAGTAAGCATCGCCTTGCAACACCCGATCGCTATCCGGCCATTATCCTGGCTAACACCCTGGCTAACACCCCAAATATCGGAGATTTACTGTGAGCATTAATGGAACTCTGGTGGCACAAGCAATCGTCTTTGCATTGCTGGTGCTGTTCACGATGAAATTCGTGTGGCCACCCATCGCGACAGCACTGGACACGCGTGCCAGCAAGATTGCCGATGGCCTCGCGGCTGCCGACAAGGCCAAGTCGGAGCTCTCCTCTGCCAACAAGCGGGTGGAAGCCGAACTGACGACGTCGCGCACTGAAACTGCGGCGCGCCTGGCCGATGCTGAACGCCGTGGTCAAGCCATCGTGGAAGAAGCCAAATTAAAAGCAACCGAGGAAGGCAACAAGATCATTGCTGCGGCCAAGGTTGAGGCAGACCAGCAGTCAGTGAAGGCGCGTGAGTCCCTGCGTGAGCAGGTTGCAGCCCTTGCTGTGAAAGGCGCCGAGCAGATTCTCCGCAAAGAAGTAAATGCCGGTGTCCATGCAGATCTGCTGAACCGACTGAAAACAGAGCTGTAAGAGCTGACCATGGCTGAAATTGGAACCATTGCGCGCCCTTACGCTGAAGCTTTATACAAGGCTGTCACAGCAGGTGAAACAGCTAATCTGCAAGGCGCCTCCGTGTGGCTGGATGAGTTGGCTGCCATTGCTGCCAATCCGCAGCTACAGTCGTTTGCTGACAGCCCAAAGGTCACTTCTGCTCAAGTAATTGGCCTGATTGGCGGCATTGTAAAGACTGCTCTGCCCAATATGGCGATGAATTTCTTGCGAACCGTTGTCGAAAATGGGCGCTTGAAGGCGTTACCGGAAATTGCCGTGAAATTTCGTGCCTTGAAGAATGCCCAAAGTGGCTCTTCGGATGCCGTGGTTTACAGCGCTTTTCCAATCAATGATGCTGCATTGGCTGATCTGGCAATGTCGTTGGACAAGCGTTTTGGTCGCAAGCTCAATCTGTCGGTGGCATTGCAGCCCGAGTTGATTGGCGGCATACGCGTGGTGGTTGGCGATGAGGTACTCGACACATCGGTCAAGGCTCGTCTGGAACAGATGAAAGTGGCCCTCGCGGCATGAGGCTTTTGCCTCATGCCGTTGGCTCAAACAATATTTAATTAGGAAGGATCAGAGTCATGCAACTCAATCCCGCAGAAATTTCAGAACTGATCAAGAGCCGTATTGAGGGCTTGACCGCCAGCAGCGACATTCGCAATCAAGGCACGGTTGTGTCTGTGACCGACGGTATTTGCCGCATCCACGGTCTGTCCGATGTGATGGCCGGCGAAATGCTTGAGTTCCCCGCTGGCAGCGATGGCCTGCCTACCTACGGCCTGGCCCTGAACCTGGAGCGCGACTCGGTCGGCTCGGTGATTTTGGGTGAATACGAGCACATCTCTGAAGGCGACACCGTCAAGTGCACGGGCCGCATTCTGGAAGTGCCGGTTGGTCCCGAGCTGCTGGGTCGCGTGGTCAATGCGCTGGGGCAGCCGATTGACGGGAAAGGCCCGATCAATGCCAAAATGACTGACGTGATCGAGAAAGTTGCGCCTGGCGTGATTGCCCGTAAATCAGTTGATCAGCCGATGCAAACCGGTTTGAAGTCGATTGACTCCATGGTGCCCGTTGGCCGCGGCCAGCGCGAGCTGATCATTGGCGACCGCCAGACCGGTAAAACGGCTGTGGCGATTGACGCCATCATCAATCAGAAGGGTCAGAACATGACCTGCATCTACGTTGCCATTGGCCAGAAAGCCTCTTCGGTCAAAAACGTGGTGCGCTCGCTGGAAGCAGCCGGTGCCATGGCTTACACAACCGTGGTGGCGGCAACGGCTTCGGAGTCGGCGGCTATGCAATATGTGAGTGCCTACTCTGGCTGTACCATGGGCGAGTACTTCCGCGACCGCGGCCAGGACGCGCTGATTGTGTATGACGACTTGTCCAAACAAGCAGTGGCTTACCGCCAAGTCTCATTGCTGTTGCGCCGCCCACCCGGCCGTGAAGCCTACCCTGGCGACGTGTTTTATCTTCACAGCCGCTTGCTGGAGCGCGCGGCCCGGGTGAACGAAAAATACGTTGAAGATTTCACCAAAGGTGCCGTCAAAGGCAAAACCGGTTCCCTAACCGCGCTGCCCATCATTGAAACCCAAGCCGGAGACGTGTCAGCCTTCGTCCCCACCAACGTGATCTCGATCACTGACGGCCAGATTTTCCTGGAAACTTCGCTGTTCAACGCCGGCATTCGCCCCGCCATTAACGCCGGTATTTCGGTGTCTCGCGTGGGCAGTGCCGCCCAGACCAAGGTCATCAAGGGCCAGTCCGGCGGTATCCGTACCGACTTGGCCCAATACCGCGAGCTGGCTGCTTTTGCGCAGTTTGCTTCTGACCTGGACGAAGCCACCCGCAAGCAGCTTGACCGTGGCGCCCGTGTGACGGAATTGCTCAAACAAACCCAGTACAGCCCGCTGCCGATCAGCCTGATGGGCGCTTCGCTGTTCGCGGTAAACAAGGGCTTCATGGACGACATCGCGGTGAACAAGGTGCTGTCGTTTGAGCATGGATTTCACGCTCACCTGAAAGACAAACACGCTGCTTTGCTGGCCAAAATTGAAAACTCCAAAGCCCTGGACAAAGACGCAGAAGCTGAAATGTTGGCTGCTGCGGCGGCCTTCAAAAAGTCGTTTGCCTGAACCCCATTTTTGAATCAATAAAGGGATTCTTATGGCATCAGGCAAGGAATTACGCACCAAGATCAAATCGGTGGAAAACACCAAGAAGATCACCAAGGCCATGGAAATGATCTCGGTCTCCAAGATGCGCAAGGCGCAGGAGCGTATGCGCGCGGCGCGCCCGTACAGTGAGAAAATCCGCAACATTGCGACTAATTTGGGCAAGGCAAATCCCGAGTACGTTCATCCCTTTTTGAAGCCCAACGAAGGCAAGTCCGTTGGCTTCATCGTGGTCACAACTGACAAGGGTTTGTGCGGCGGTCTGAACAGCAATTTGTTCCGTGCGGTCACGCTTAAGCTTCGTGAAGCTCAAACGGCGGGTAAAACCCCGCTGTCAGTTGCCATCGGCGGCAAAGGCCTTGGTTTTCTGAATCGCATTGGTGCCAAGGTCGTGTCGCACGTGACGCATCTGGGTGACAAGCCGCACTTGGACAAACTCATCGGCCCGGTCAAGGTCTTGCTGGACGCCTACATCAAAGGTGACGTCAGCGCGGTGTACCTGAGCTATAACAAGTTCATCAGCACGATGCGCCAGGAGCCGGTGCTGGAGCAATTGTTGCCCCTGTCAGCGGCGAACATGCAGGAACAGACCAAGGCCAGCGGCACTCAGCATGCGTGGGACTACATCTATGAGCCCGATGCACAAGCCGTGATTGACGAATTGCTGGTGCGTTATGCAGAAGCATTGGTTTATCAGGCTGTGGCTGAAAACATGGCGTCGGAACACGCCGCACGGATGGTGGCCATGAAGGCTGCCACCGACAACGCCGGCAATGTGATTGCCGAGCTCAAGCTGATCTACAACAAGACGCGCCAGGCGGCGATTACGAAAGAACTTTCGGAAATTGTGGCGGGTGCGGCGGCAGTGTGACCATTCGGTCACGTGCTGAGGTTTAACTGACATGCTCAGTGCGCCTTCGCAGTAAGAATTTTTGATTTTACTTTTTGGAGCAAAAGTGATGGCTCAACTTAACGGTAGTGCAAACAACAGCGCAAATGCAAATGCAGGCGTTCTAGGCAAGATTGTCCAGTGTATTGGTGCGGTGGTCGACGTGGAATTTCCGCGGGACAAGATGCCAAAAATCTATGACGCGCTCAAGATGGACGGCTCCAATCTGACGCTGGAAGTCCAACAGCAATTGGGTGATGGCATTGTGCGAACCATTGCGCTGGGTTCATCCGACGGCCTGCGCCGCGGCACTATGGTGAAAAACACTGCGAACCCGATCATGGTCCCCGTCGGCAAAGCCACCTTGGGCCGCATCATGGACGTGCTGGGCGCGCCGATTGACGAGCGCGGTCCGGTCGATGCAGCACTGCACATGTCGATTCACCGCAAAGCGCCTGCTTACGACGAGCTCAGTCCATCGCAAGAACTGCTGGAGACTGGCATCAAGGTGATTGACCTGGTGTGTCCGTTTGCCAAGGGCGGCAAGGTCGGCCTGTTCGGCGGTGCCGGTGTGGGCAAGACTGTGAACATGATGGAGTTGATCAACAACATTGCCAAGGCGCACAGCGGTTTGTCAGTGTTTGCCGGTGTGGGTGAGCGTACCCGTGAAGGCAATGACTTTTATCATGAAATGGCCGATTCTGGCGTGGTGAATTTGGAGAACCTTGAAGAATCCAAAGTGGCCATGGTCTATGGCCAGATGAATGAGCCTCCAGGCAACCGCCTGCGTGTAGCCTTGACCGGCCTGACCATTGCCGAGTCGTTCCGCGATGAAGGCAAAGACGTGCTGTTCTTCGTCGACAACATCTATCGCTACACCCTGGCCGGTACTGAAGTGTCTGCGCTGTTAGGTCGCATGCCTTCGGCCGTAGGTTACCAGCCGACGCTGGCTGAAGAAATGGGCCGGCTGCAAGAGCGCATTACATCGACCAAAGTGGGCTCCATCACGTCGATTCAGGCCGTTTACGTGCCTGCCGATGACTTGACCGACCCCAGCCCTGCCACCACTTTTGCCCACCTGGACTCCACCGTGGTGCTGAGCCGTGACATCGCCTCGCTGGGTATTTACCCCGCCGTGGACCCGCTGGATTCCACCAGCCGCCAGTTGTCGCCCCAAGTGGTCGGCGAAGATCACTACAACACGGCCCGCGCTGTGCAAGGCACGTTGCAGCGCTACCGCGAGCTGCGCGACATCATCGCCATCATGGGCATGGACGACCTGGCCCCTGAAGACAAGCTGGCGGTGGCCCGCGCCCGCAAAATTCAGCGTTTCCTGAGCCAGCCGTTTTTTGTGGCCGAGGTGTTCACTGGCTCACCCGGCAAGTACGTGCCTCTGAGCGAAACCATTCGCGGCTTCAAGATGATTGTGAATGGTGAGTGCGATCACATGCCTGAGCAGGCTTTCTACATGGTTGGCACTATCGACGAAGCTATCGAGAAATCAAAAAAGGTGGCCTGATACAAGGATTGAGGCTGCGTACTCGAACCTCTGGCGTCAATGTGCATCCACATATTTCCGCGCACCGCATAGTCAGCCATCCGATTACTTGCTTTTCACTCACCTTTTAATTGGAGTAATTCATGGCCACTATTCATGTCGACGTTGTAAGCGCTGAAGAGTCCATCTTCTCGGGCGAGGCCAAATTTGTCGCTTTGCCGGGTGAAGCGGGTGAACTCGGCATTTACCCGCGTCACACGCCGCTGATCACCCGCATCAAGGCGGGTTCAGTCCGAATTGAAATGGAAGACGGCTCTGAAGAATTTGTCTTTGTGGCAGGTGGCATTCTCGAGGTGCAGCCCAATTGCGTGACCGTGTTGTCAGACACAGCGGTGCGCGGCAAAGACTTGGACGACGAAAAGGCCAATGAAGCCAAAGCCGCTGCTGAAGAAGCCCTGAAAAACGCCAAGACGGAAATCGACATGGCCAAGGCCACGTCAGAGCTGGCCATCATGGCGGCGCAAATTTCGGCTCTGCGGAAATATCGCCAGAAGAAGTAGGTTCTTTCAGACCCGCGTTCAGCAAAAAAGCCCCGACTCTTCATGAGTCGGGGCTTTTTTGATTGGACTTTTGCCGAAGGCTTCAGGCGCGAGCCTTGCGTTCAGGACGACGCATAGTCAAACCAAGCAAACCAAGGCTGGACAAAACCATGCCTATCCGGTTGACACCCAAGGACACCATGGGTAGTGTTCGGGGATGGTCAGTACTTTCCCGACGACCCTTTTGGATTTTCAGCGGATGTTCCTCAACGAGCGAGCCTGCGGCAATTATTTGGAGCGAGTCCG
>JANMVO010000558.1:0-1514 GCA_031392805.1 Rhodoferax sp.
GCGTGATTGAGTTCCGGCTCTGCAGTGAGCCGGCCAGGAGCACGATGATGCCCATCATGGTTCAGCTTGGCATCATGCTGGCCCGGCGCAAGGTCAAGTCCAAAGACCTGGCAGAGCAGGTTGGCATTTACCGAAGCCAACAGATCCCTGCCCAAACCGGGCAAGGTCAAAGGCGTGCGCTTTGACACGCTGGAGAAAATCTGCGTTTATCTGAATTGCCAGCCCGGTGACCTGCTGGCGCATGAAATTGGCGAAGATTAAGGGTAAAAAATGCCTATAGCCAGCGTCCTATATTCATAGTTAGCTATTGGAAACATAGTAAATGACCTGAGCCACAAAATGGACTTAAAACAGGCCTGCTGCCAACGGCACCCACGGAGCCCCTCAAGTCGTGTGCACAAGCTGATTGACTCAGGTGCCCAGAAACAGCGCCGGGTCCACCATCGTGCGGTTCAGCATCACGCCCCAGTGCAGGTGCGGGCCAGTGACGCGGCCAGTGGCACCGACGGCACCCAGGCACTCGCCAGTCGTCAATACATCGCCCGGCTTCACGTCGGTGGCGCTCAGGTGGCACATCATGCTCAACAGTCCGCCACCATGGTCCAGCCAGACGGTGTTGCCGTTGAAAAAGTAGTCGCCGGTGTCGATGACGCGCCCCATTAGCGGCGCGTGGACCGGCGTGCCCGTGGCGGCAGCGATGTCCATGCCGCTGTGCGGGTTGCGTGCCTTGCCGTTGAACACCCGCCGCAGCCCAAACGAGCTGGAGCGGCGTCCCGGCACCGGCACCTGCATGTGCAGCCAGACCGATGAAGATGGGGATGATGCAGATGATGAAGCCTGCCCCGTACTGGGCTCGGGCTCGGCTACTGGCTCAGTGAAAGTGGCCATCACCGTGGCCAGGTGCACGCGCTCGCGCGCGTAGCGAGCCTCGTTTTCTGGTGACAGATCCACCGTGCCGGGTGCCACCGTCAGGCGCTGCTCTGAATAGCGTTTGGCCGTGATGGTGTAGTCAACCTGCCGCTGGCCCCCGCCTTGCGCCCGCACTGAAATGTGCGCCCGGCCTGGCGCGGCGGCCAGTGGAATGCCAACCAGTGCCGTCCATTCGGTGGCATTGCCCAGCACCAGTAAAGGTACTTCGCCCCCATCGTCGCCTTTGCCTGTATGTGCGACTGGCCGATCCGCTGCCGGGCCGAGTGATAGCCGCGCAATGCCACCCGGCACCTGCGAACTGTGAGGCCAGGCGTCCGCTGGTTGCGGCTTTTGCAAGGCAGCAAGAATTGGCGCGGGAAGCGCCAGCAGGCCGAGGGCGCCCAACAGCGCGGACCGGCGGGTAATCGCACGGGGGGCAAAAGGGAAGTGAGGATCGAACACAGCGTGCGGGGAGACCACCGGCGAAATTTAATCCAGCCGACCCGCCCGTGGGCCGTGTGGCGAAGTGGCGTAGTGGCGAAGTAACGACTGTGAGAGTCGGCTTAAGGATTCCCAAGGAAATCGCGTTTGCCAATCTCAACGCC
>JANMVO010000559.1:0-5660 GCA_031392805.1 Rhodoferax sp.
GGTGGCTGTAGGTGTGGCTGGCCATTTCGACATGTGGCAAGGCAAAAATTTCGCGCGCGACCTTTTCCAAGAGCGGCGACAGCGCCGGGTACAGGCCGCCTGGCGCCACTTCGCCCTCAATGATCGACACCGTGGTGGGCCATCGGTAGCGCTGCAGAAATTCCTTGAGCATGACCTCGCACGCCAGGGGCGTGCCCGGCAGCTCGGCCCGGCTCGGAAAACCGTCACCATCCACATGGACCATCAGCAGGCGCCGGCCCGTTTCTGTGGTGACGTCGGGCACTGGAATGTCGCGATTGACTTTAAACGCGGCGCGGAAAAATTCAATCGGGTTGACCGCCCAGCGCCCGCCCAAGTCTTGCGGCAGGTCCACCTTGAAATAACGGTTCGCCGCAAACCCGCCCCACGGCGTGATGGCAATCACATCAGCGTCGCCGTTTGCCTCACTGTGCACCCGCAACCAGACCTCGCCCTGGCCGGGGCGCAGTGTGGACGCAATGAAGCCCTCTGGAGGTGGCTTGGGTTCGATCTCGTACCCGATGTGGAGCGAACGCTTTTCCAGCGTCAGCGGCCTGGTTTGGCGTACGCTGGCACCCCCGTCAACGCCCAAGGCAGCCATTGCCGTTTTACCGGGCAAATCGCCCACCATGACGAGCGGGACGCTTTGTTCGCGCGCCGCGCCCATCAGCTTCATCAGCGGCACGGTTTCCTGAAAAGTGCCCCGATTGAACCATGTCAACACACCCGCGTAACGACCCGCCAGCGCCTGTTGTGACAGTGCCTCAAGCTCGGCAGACCCGTAGTACACGTAGCGCACGTCCAGCCCCAGGTAGTTCAGCGGCAAGGCGCCGAAGCGGTGGATTTCGTGCAGCGCCACATCGGCGAGGTTGCCGGGCTCGTCGTGGATCGCCAGCACCTGGCGGGGCAATGCCTCCACTTGCCCGACGCCCATCATGTCAAGGGCCGCGTTGGTGACCCAGGGGGTGATGCCCAACGCCTTGATTTTTTTTGCCGTTTCGCGCGCCAACGGCCGATTATTTGGGGGCACGTAGTCGATGGCGATCACCGGCAGCTTATAGTCAGTCTGGCACTTGCGCAACTGCGTCAGGATCCATTCCCGGTCCGCCACAGGCACCACACGGTAGGCCTTGCGTCCGGCGTCCCAGCCCTGAAACAATGACTCCGCCGCCACCGCATACGCTGCGGTGTGAACCTGCGGCAAAATCTCAAACCCGCGGTTGAAGATGAGCTTGGCATCCGGGTAGGCCCGCTTGATTTCGCGCACCAGCGCCGCCATGCCGGCAATCTGCTTTTGCTGTGCCTCGGGCGTTTTGGCGACCAGATAAAACGAGTCGAGCGTATCCAGAAAAAACGCCCGAAAGCCCCGATCCCACAGTGGCTTGATGACCTGCGCGAGGTAAAACGCAATCCAGCCGGGCGCCGCCTGGTCCACCACAATCGAGTCCCAGGCAGGGTTGACACCCAGCTTCCATTCCGGGCGCATGCGGCTGAAATACGGGCGGGTGGGATGCACCTCACCCACCGCAATATAGGCGGCAACGGTAGTGCCGGGGTTCAACCGGTGGTGCCAGCCGGTGGCACCCACATTGCCCGGCTCAACCACCGCAACATCGAATGCGCCCAAGGCTTCCCACGGAATATCCGTGCCGTAATAGAAGGCAAAAGTAGGCGAGGCCCCCGCTGTTTGGGCGCAAGAAGCTATAAAGAAAAGAGCAATTGCCGCCGTGATGCGGCGCAGCCTGAAGCGAAAATTGAAAGGCATGGCGCTCACTGACCGGCTTCAAGCTGAGTGCTCAAATTCAGATTCACGCAGACCCTCACAGATTCCCTGGCGTGAGCACTTCGACCATTCAAGCGCACTTGCATGAATTGCGGGCAACAGTCCGGAACAAAGAGGGCCTGACCCGTTTGCGAAGCCATGAATCCTGGACCATTTTTAACCCGAACATGTTGCATCTTGCTATTGTCCATCATGCCCAATGTGCCATAGTCACGGCCATGTTCATTGCCGCAAATCTGCTGACTTTTGGAACCCAGCCGCTGGCTTGGGCGCTGTTGTTGCTGGCGTCGGGTTTGCTGTGCATGCGGCGCTGGCGCAGGGCTGGCACCCGCTTGTGCTGGGCCGCATTGCTGGTGTTGGCACTTAGCGGCTGGCAACTGCCGGTAGACGCCGTGTTGCACCAACTGGAAACGCAAAGCCCGCCGCCCGACGACAGCGCCAGCGCCAGCCTTGCCGGCTACGCTGGCGTGGTGGTGCTGGGCGGCGCCCTGGAGCGATCCGCGATGTGGGAAACCCCGGGCCGGATCGCGCTCAACAGCGCCGCCGAGCGCATGATCGTGCCGGTCGGCCTGATGCAGCGCAACCCCCACTTGCGCCTGCTGTTCACCGGTGGCGAAGGCAACCTACGCCTGGGGGCGCTGACGGAAGCAGACCGGGCCAAAATCTTCTTTGACAGCATGGGGGTGGACCCGGCGCGGGTGATCTACGAATCACGCTCACGCACCACGTTCGAGAACGCTATTTTGAGCGCCCAATTGCCGGGCGTTGACCCTCACCAGCCCTGGCTGCTGCTGACCACAGCCGCACACATGCCGCGCTCGCTGGCAGTGTTTCGCAAAGCCGGCTGGAACATCACGCCCTATGGGGTGGACTACCGCACCGCAGAGATGCCAGACTGGACCGGTTTCTCGCTGGCCAGCGGTGCTGAAAAATGGCACTATGCCCTGCATGAAGTGATTGGTTATTGGGCATATCGGCTTGCGGGGCGCATTTAAATGCTAGCTTGGCCATACGCCAGTCCTAGTTTGGCCTTACTTTGAGGCTACCTTGACACTGTCTTGACGCCACCTTGAGGCTTCCGTGACGCCTCCGTGGCGTTTCCCTAACATCACCCCGGGGGTTCCAAATCTTCAGGCGCCATGACCCGGGACGCCAACAGTTTGTCAACGCGCTTGCCGTCCAGGTCCACCACCTCAAACACCCAGCCCGCGCATTCGATGCGCTCGCCGGTGGCGGGCAGATGGCCCGACACGGCCATCAGCAGGCCGGCCAGGGTGTTGTAGCGGCCACGATTTTCTTCGGGCAGCTCGTCAATGTCCAGCCGGGCTTTAAGTTCGCCGACCGGCATCAGGCCGTCCAGCAGCCATGAGCCGTCGTCACGCGGCGTGGCCCAGGCATCGACCTGCGCCGTGGGCTGCAGCTCGCCAGTAATGGCTTCAAGCAGGTCGCCTGGCGTCATGACCCCCTGCACCACACCGTATTCATCGACCACAAACACAATGCGCCCCGAGCGCTCACGAAACTGCGCCAGCAACGCCATGCCGGTGAGGGTTTCGGGAACAAACACCGCTGGCTGGGCGTGGGGCTCGATCGTGCCAGGATGATCCGCCCCAAGCTGAAGCAGCTTGCCAACGCTGATGACGCCCACCACGTCTTCCAGCGAGCCGCGGCATACCGGGTACCAGGAATGAGCGCCCCGCTCACCCGCATTCCCCGCCAGTTGCAGGCTTTGAGCGACTGAATTTGTCGCATCGAGCCACTCGACATCGGTGCGCGGGATCATCAGCGAGGTCAGGGGCCGGTTGTCCAGGCTGAAAACGTTTTGCACCATCTGGTGTTCATGGTGCTCAATCACGCCGGCGTCCCGCCCTTCTTCCAGGCTGGCAGCAATTTCTTCCTCGGTCACGGCGCGCGCCGCGTTGGTGTCGATGCCCAGCAGGCGCAGAGTGCCTTGCGTGGTGGCAGCCAACAGCTTCACAAACGGGTTGGCGGCTTTGGCCAGCCACAGCATGGGCCGCGACACCCAGCGTGCCACCGGCTCGGGGTAAAGCTGCCCTATGCGCTTTGGCACCAGTTCACCAAAGATGATGGTGGTAAACGTGATGACTGTTACCACGATGGCTGTGGCAGAGATGGCAGAGGCCTTATGCGCCACGCCAAAACCCTGCAGCCAGTGTGCCACGCCGTCACTGAAAGCCGCTTCACCCACAATGCCGTTGAGCACACCAATCGAGGTGATGCCGACCTGGATCGTGGACAAAAACTGGTTGGGGTTGGCCAGCAGCGTCAACGCTGCGCTGGCCCCGGCGTCGCCCGCCTCGGCCATGGCGCTCAAACGCGCTTTTCGGCTGGCCGCCAGCGCCAGCTCGGACATGGCAAACACCCCATTCAGCAGGGTGAGCAAGACTATCAATAAAAATTCCATCAATCAACTGCGAAAATAGACACCATGGCACTTTACTTGATCGGCGACGTGCAGGGCTGTGATGCCGCCTTGCAGCGCCTGCTGGATAAAATTTCTTTTTCTCCGAGCCGCGACACGCTTTACCTGCTGGGCGATCTGGTGAACCGCGGGCCGGACTCTGCGGGCGTGCTGCGACGCCTGATGGCTTTTGGCGCGTCAGCGCAATGCGTGCTGGGCAACCATGACCTGCACTTGCTGGCGGTCGCACATGGCGTGCGCAAGGCCGGTCGCAGGGACACCCTGGAAGGCGTATTGCGGGCGCCTGACAGGCAAGCGATGCTGGGATGGCTGTGTCATCAGCGCTTGGCAATGCTTGAAACCGTAGGCGGCAAAGACCATTTGATGGTGCATGCGGGCGTGCTGCCGGGCTGGACGGCGGCGAAAACGCTTGGATTGGCTGCAGAAGTCGAGGCCGTATTGCGCGGGCCAGACTTGAACGATTTTTTACACCAGATGTATGGCGACGAACCGGCTCAATGGCGCGATGCACTGACCGGCACGGCGCGCCTGCGTTGCATCATCAACGCGCTGACGCGGATCCGGTTTTGCACGCCTGACGGTCAAATGGAGTTCGATGCCAAAGGGCTCACCGCTGATTCGGCACCCGCAGGCTATCTGCCGTGGTTTGATGCGCCGGGCCGCCAGACCGCCAATGCCATCGTCGCCTTTGGCCATTGGTCAACACTGGGTTGGTTGGACCGCCCTGATCTGCTGTCGCTGGATTCAGGCTGCGTGTGGGGTGGCGCTTTGAGTGCATTGCGGCTGGCTGACGCAACCAACCAAGGCAAGCCACAAGCCTTGGTTCAAGTGAAGTGCGACTCAGCCCATTTGCCAGGCGCTTGAAATTGCAGGCAAGCTGAACGCTATTACTTTAAAAGCACACTATGCAGTATACACAAGAGCTAGAGCCCTAAAATACCTAAAAATTGGGATTTCGGGCGATTTAGACCTGCTCCGCCTTGAACAGCGCAGCCACCCTGCGCTTGGTCTTGATATTGGCGGAAATACTGCGATTGGCGGGCTTGACAGCTGCTTCCCATGATGGCACCGCTTCAGAAGCTGGCACCGCCTCATAAGGCCGGTCAAAAAACGGATCACGAGAAACCGGTGCCGGGCGTGAAAAGTCGCGACGCGGTGCACGCTCGGGGCGCGAATACTGCGAATCTCGCGACGCGCCATTTCCTCCCCATGCGCCACCCGCCCTGCCCGACCCACCGTTCGAGGGCCGAGGCCCGTCGCTCTGGCCACGAACGACTTCGACTGCGCCATCGTTGCCGTCCTGAGTTGCGTACATGCGTCGGCCGTCATTGATGCGGCCCTGTTTGCGGATGTCCGGCGCGTCTTCGTCAAACTCAATCGCTTCGAGTTCGATTTTTGATTTCAGGAGTTTCTCAA
>JANMVO010000579.1:0-3855 GCA_031392805.1 Rhodoferax sp.
GAAACTAAAATTAGTTCACCCGGGTGATGTATTCCCGCAAAGGATTTATGAAAAAGCAGCTTTTGTCAGGTTTGATTGTTTTGGCGGTGACGTGGGCTACGCCGGTATGTGCCGCGCAAGAGCACATTTTTCTGGACGACATGACCAGCGCAGAGGTCCGCACTGCGCTCAAAGACGGCAAAACCACCGTCATCATTCCGGTGGGCGGCACCGAGCAAAGCGGGCCGCACATCGCTTTGGGCAAGCACAATATCCGGGTCAAGGCGCTGTCTGGCAAAGTGGCTGAGGCGTTGGGCAATGCGCTGGTGGCCCCGGTGGTGGCTTATGTGCCTGAGGGCAATGTGGAGCCCGCTACCGGGCACATGCGTTTTTCCGGCACGATTTCGGTCCCGGAAAGTGCCTTTAAAGGCATCATCGAAGGCGCTGCCCGCAGCTTCAGGCAGCATGGTTTCTTGAACATTGTGCTGTTGGGGGACCATGGTGGCTATCAACCGGCGCTGAAGGCGGTGGCTGCCAGTCTGAACCGGGAATGGGCCAAAACTTCCACATCCACAACCCGTGCCCACTTCATCAGCGAATACTACGGCGCCACTCAAACGACCTACGTCAAGGCCTTGCGCAGCAGAGGTTTGAGCGACCATCAGATAGGTTTGCATGCCGGTGTGGCCGATACCGCCTTGTCCATGGCCATAGACCCCTCCATGGTGCGACCTGATCTGTTTGGTGCGGCAGCGCTTGAGGGGCCGAGCGGCGGAACTGTGGGAGATCCAAGAGTGGCCACTTCAGTTCTGGGACAATTGGGCGTGGACGCCGTGGTGTCCGAAACCGTGTCGGCCATTCGTCGTTCAGTCAGTGCGCCGCGCTAATAGATTGGCACGATCCGCACGCCTTGAATTCCAGGAATGCGGCGACAGACATTCGGTTGACTTGATCCCAAATTTGAATTTCGCTTGGAAACATGAGTAAAAAACGAACTATTGCCATCGTTGCGGCTGTGACCGTTGCTGCTGCCGTTTCTGGCTGGGTTGCCGCCCAGACCTCAGCCGCTGTTGGCAAGCCCTTGTCTGCCACTTCTTCGGCTTCTGCGGCTTCTGCCGCTAAAGCTGATGCACCGGTTGCTTCCCCATTGGCTGCCGCTGCCCCCGTTCCCGTGGAAGGCATGCCGCCCATCATCGACCCCAACAATCTGTACAGCGAAGTCCGCGCCAACCGCATGAGCCCGGCAGTGGCCGGGGCGCTGGAGCGGGTCTATGTGCCTAACCGGGCGGCCAACACGGTGTCGGTAATTGACCCATCCAGCCTCAAAGTGATCGACACCTTCAAGGTGGGCTTCAACCCTCAGCATGTTGTGCCGTCCTGGGACTTGAGCACCTTGTGGGTCGCCAACAATGCCGAGGGCCGCACCGACGGCAGTCTGACGCCGATCAACCCGAAGACGGGCAAGCCGGGCAAATCCATTGCAGTGGATGACCCTTACAACATGTACTGGTCGCCCGATGGCCGGCACGCGATTGTGGTGGCCGAGGCCCATAAGCGCCTGGACTTTCGCGATGCGGCCAGCATGGAGCTGAAATTCTCGATTGCCACTCCCAAGTGCGCCGGCATCAACCATGCTGACTTTGCCATTGATGGCAAATTTGCGTTGTTCACCTGCGAGTTCAATGGTTCAGTGACCAAGATTGACCTGGTCAACCGCAGCGTGGTGGGCACGCTGAAACTCAGCCAATACTTTGCCCGGCCCGACGCACTGGCGGCCCTTGCCAAACCGGGCAAAAAGCCTGTCAAAATTCCCGACCCCAGCCAGCTGGGCGGTGAAATCTGCACCACACCTGGCATGCCGCAAGACGTGCGGGCGTCACCCGACGGCAAGATTTTCTACGTGGCCGACATGATGGCCGACGGTGTGCACGTGGTTGACGCTTACAGCTTCAGGCAAATTGGTTTTATTGAGACCGGCATCGGCGCCCACGGTTTGTACCCCAGCCGTGATGGCAAGAGTTTGTATGTGGCCAACCGTGGCAGCAACAAAATTCGCGGCACTCCCCATGGTAAAGGCGGTGTCTCGGTGATTGACTTCACTTCCCGAAAGGTGGTTACGACGTGGCCAATTCCGGGCGGTGGCAGCCCTGACATGGGCAATCTCAGCGCCGATGGCAAGTACTTGTGGCTGTCAGGCCGCTACGACAATGAGGTCTATCGCATTCACACCACCAGCGGTGCCATCGACAAAATCAAGGTAGGTCGCGAACCTCACGGACTGACCGTGTGGCCGCAGCCAGGCCGGTACTCTTTGGGGCACACCGGTAACCTGCGCTAGCGGCGGGCCGCGACGAATAAGTCCGCGCTTCCTTAGCGCAGCGTTTGATCAGCCGATTGCCTGCAGCGTTGGTTTTGTCAGTGAGGCTTTGGGGCTGGGGGCCGCACCAAATTGAATTTCGCCAGACAGTTGCCCGCCTTCTTCAATGACGACTTTGCCGTAGCGAATCTTGCCGGTGACTTTGCCGGTGGAGAAAATCACCAGCTTTTCGCGCACCGTCAGGTTGCCATCAAATTGCCCATGAATTTCTGCAATGTCAATTTCTGCCGAGCCCTTGAATGCGCCTTGCTCCGAGATTTGCATCAAACGTGAATCCATCGTGGCTTCCACCAGGCCTTCAACGACCAGCGTGTCGCAGTCGGTGATCTCGACGCCCTTGAGTTTGATGTTGGGCCCGACGGTGAGCTTGCTGCCGCCCTCTTTGGCAGGTGCCGGCACGTCAGCGTGCGAGCTGGCTGGAATGCCAGTCGGCAGGGGTTGTGAGGGCGCCACGGAATGGTTGGGCGTTGGCGCGCCATTGGCGTACGGCTGAACTGTGCGAGAGGCCGCGGATTCGGGGTCGCGCTTGCTGAAGAAGGGTGTCTGTAGGGCCACGTCGATTCCTTAAAAAAAGAATGCCATGGTACGCGTCACTCACACGGTAAACGCCTTGGGATATGCAATATCTGTAACCAGAATATTTGCAACTGGTTATTTGCAACTCGCTGCCGCCGATCAGGTCGGCCAACGCTGGTGCCTTGCTGCGATAGGGGAAGTGCAGCAGGAACAGTTGGGCAGTTGACGTGAACATCTCCGGCACCAGACGCGAAGTACCCGCATTGTCGACCCGGCCATGCCTGCCAGGGACAAATCAGGGCGCAAATCAATGCCCCAGAATCTTGGACAAAAAGTCTTTGCTGCGCTCGTTTTGCGGGTTGTTGAAAAAGTCGTGCGGGTTGTTTTGCTCGACGATCTGGCCCTGGTCCATGAAGATCACCCGGTCGGCCACGGCTTTGGCAAAGCCCATTTCGTGCGTGACGCACAGCATGGTGATGCCGTGGCTGGCCAGCTCGACCATCACGTCCAGCACTTCCTTGATCATCTCCGGATCCAGCGCCGATGTGGGCTCGTCAAACAGCATGATTTTGGGCGTCAGGCACAGCGCGCGCGCAATCGCAACGCGCTGCTGCTGGCCACCCGAGAGCTGCAGCGGGTACTTGCCCGCCTGCTCGGCAATGCGCACCCGCTGCAGCTGGACCATGGCTTTTTCTTCAGCTTCTTTTTTTGAAATTTTACCCACCCACATGGGCGACAGCGTCAAATTTTCCAGCACAGTCAGGTGCGGGAACAGGTTGAACTGCTGAAACACCATGCCGACTTTTTTCCGGATGCCGTCAATGACTTTGACGTCGTCGGTAACTTCAACGCCATCGACAAACAGATGCCCCTCCTGGTGTTCTTCCAGCCGGTTGATGCAGCGGATCAGCGTTGATTTGCCCGAGCCCGAGGGCCCGCAAATCACAATGCGCTCGCCGGGCTTGACGTCGAGGTCAATATCG
>JANMVO010000584.1:0-17973 GCA_031392805.1 Rhodoferax sp.
GGCTTCGCCGGTTTCGTTCCACGACAGGTCAGACAGGTGCACCAGGCCGTCAATGCCAGCAGCCAAGCCGACGAACACGCCGAAGTCGGTGATGGATTTGATCGGACCCTTGACGCGGTCGCCGCGCTTGGTGTTCTGTGCGAACTCTTGCCATGGGTTGGCCTTGCATTGCTTCATGCCCAAAGAGATACGACGCTTGTCCTCGTCGATTTCCAGAACCATGACTTCGACTTCGTCGCCCAGGGCAACGATCTTCGACGGTGCAACGTTCTTGTTGGTCCAGTCCATTTCAGACACGTGCACCAAACCTTCGATGCCCGGCTCCAGTTCCACAAACGCGCCGTAGTCGGCGATGTTGGTGATCTTGCCAAACATGCGGGTGCCTTGCGGGTAGCGGCGGTTCACGCCCATCCAGGGGTCATCACCCATTTGCTTCAGACCCAGTGAGACACGGTTTTTCTCGGTGTCAAACTTCAGGATCTTTGCGGTAATTTCCTGGCCAGCGGTCACCACTTCGGAGGGGTGACGCACACGGCGCCAGGCCATGTCGGTGATGTGCAGCAGGCCGTCGATGCCGCCCAGGTCCACGAACGCGCCGTATTCGGTGATGTTCTTGACCACGCCCTGAACCACAGAACCTTCCTTGAGGGTCTGCATCAGCTTGGCGCGCTCTTCGCCCATGGAGGCTTCCACAACGGCGCGGCGTGACAGCACAACGTTGTTGCGCTTGCGGTCGAGCTTGATGACCTTGAATTCCATGGTCTTGTTTTCGTACGGAGACAAGTCTTTGGTAGGACGTGTATCGACGAGTGAGCCGGGCAGGAAGGCGCGGATGCCGTTGACGAGAACGGTCAAGCCACCCTTGACCTTGCCGCTGGTGGTGCCAGTGACAAATTCGCCGGATTCCAATGATTTTTCCAGGCTCATCCACGAAGCAAGGCGCTTGGCGGTATCGCGGCTGACGATGGTGTCGCCGTAGCCGTTTTCCATGGCCACGATGGCCACGGAGACGAATTCACCGACTTGAACTTCGAGTTCGCCCTTGTCGCTTTTGAATTCGGACAGGGGAACATACGCTTCAGATTTGAGGCCGGCGTTGACCACGACAAAGCTGTGCTCAATACGCACAACTTCAGCAGTGACGACTTCGCCAATGCGGGTTTCTGAGCGTTTCTGTGATTCTTCAAACAGGTCTGCGAAAGATTCGGACATTTTTTTTGTAGCTGATGCTACGGGGTTAAGTTGTTGAACCTCATCACCGGGCGCCTGAACATGAGTGTTCTTGCAGCGCATTGTTGGCAATGAGGACCTCACAAAAACGGCATGTTTTTGTCTTACTGACTCCAGCGGCTCAAAATGTCAAACGATTAGACGGTTCTGAACGGCTGTTTGCCTTGCCACCAGTTCAACACGAGTTCGACGGATTCTTCAACCGTCAAATCCGAGTTGTCAAGCAACTTGGCATCTTCTGCAGGCTTGAGAGGCGCAACAGCCCGGGATGAATCCCTGGCGTCGCGTGCTTCAAGGTCAGCGCGAAGAGTTGGGAGTGTAGCTGAATTTCCCTTTGAAATCAACTGTTTATAGCGACGCTCGGCCCGGCGCCCGGCGCTTGCTGTGAGGAAAACCTTCAGGGTAGCCTGCGGGAAGATCACCGTGCCCATGTCGCGCCCGTCGGCTACCAGGCCGGGGAGCTGGCGAAAGCTGTGCTGCAGGGCGATCAGGGCATCGCGCACGGGGGACAGGGCGGACACTTTGGAGGCGTTCATGCCGGCTTCTTCCGTGCGGATGATATCGCTTACGTCATCTTCATGCCCGCACCCTTCAGTGCCACAACCATTGCCACCCAGCAGCACGCGGCCCTGCACAAATCGGATGCGAAGTCTCGACGCCAAAGCGGCAATGGCCGGCCCGTTCGCCGCATCCAGACCCATACCCGCCTGCGTCGCGGCCAGTGCCGTGATACGGTAGAGCGAACCGGAGTCCAGAAAGTGGTAGCCCAATTGCTTGGCCAGCACCACGGCCAGCGTGCCTTTGCCCGAGGCGCTTGGGCCATCGATGCAAATCACGGGAATCGCCGCATCGGGCGTTTGCGCTATTGAGAACAGAGTCTCAAAGTAATCTGGAAAGGTTTTGGCCACGCATTTCGGGTCTTCAATGCGCACCGGCAGATCGGCCGGGTTGAACGCCGCCAGCGAGAAACACATGGCAACGCGGTGGTCGTCGTAAGTGTGTACCGTGCCTGCCTTCCAGTGTGCGTTTGAGGCGGGCGGCGTGACGCGGATGTAGTCCACGCCTTCTTCCACGGTGGCGCCAAATTTGCGCAGTTCAATGGCCATCGCCGCGATGCGATCAGTTTCCTTGACGCGCCAGCTCGCTATGTTGCGCAAGGTGGAAGTGCCGTCGGCGTACAGGGCCATCACGGCCAGCGTCATGGCGGCATCAGGAATGTGGTTGCAGTCCAGGTCGATGGCTTTGAGCGGCCAACTGCCTTTGCGTATTTCCAGCCAATTGGGGCCGCTGGTGATGTGCGCGCCCATTTGCCCTGCCGCATCAATGAATCGGATGTCACCCTGAATGGAAGCAGCTCCAACGCCCTCAATTCTGACATTTTTGGAGCCTTTTTGGCCTGTAGCCCTCGTCGCTATTGCGCCAACAGCTATGAAATAGCTAGCAGATGAGGCGTCAGCCTCGACATGCAGGGTGCCGGGCGACACAAGCTTGCAGCCTGCGGGAATGGTGAAGCGCTGCCAGCGATCTTCGCCTGTTGGGCGCTGCACCTGCACGCCAAAACGCGCCAGCAGATTGAGCGTGATCTCGATGTACGGCTTCGAGATCAGCTCGCCTAGCACCTCAATCACCAGGTCGCCCGCCCCCGAAAGGCCACCTTCAGGCGGCGCAGCCCCCTCGCGCGGCAGCGCTGACGCTTCAGCGCGGAGCGTGGGGGTACGATGCATTGCAACTAGCGGCAGCGCCATCAAGAGCGCTGTCAGGAACTGGCTGGAGACATCGCCCCGCACCCGGATCGGCGTGTTGAGTGCCAGTGTGGGCTTGCCAATATGCAGCGGCGGATAGCCGTCCTGTCCCAGGTAGGCAATGTGGCAGCCGAGTTGGCGCAGCGCGTCGACCAGATCGCCAATCGGGCGCTCATGCATGCGCGGTACGCCGTGCAACTTGAAGTCACCCCCCAGCACCGCCAGGGCAGCCGTCAGCGGTCGCATGGCAGTGCCCGCATTGCCCATGAAGAGGTCGGCTTGCGCGCTTTTGATCACGCCACCCAGGCCGTCGATCTCGACCGTGGTGCCACCCGAACCAGTCTGGCGAATCCCGCAACCCAGCAAGCGCAGGGCGTCCAGCATCACACGGGTGTCGTCCGAGTCCAGCAAATCGTGCAGGGTGGTGGTGCCCGCGCACAAGGCAGACAGCAACAGCACGCGGTTGGAAATACTTTTGGAGCCGGGCAGAACCACAGTTCCTGCGGCACCAGTCAAATGCGGAATGTCGAGAAATGCGCTGGCGTACATGGCCGGTGACCTTAAGGATTGAGCTTCTTGCCGGCCTGACAGCGCGTCAGCGTTGTGGCTTGGTGGAGGTCATCGTCCAGTTGGCACGGGTCAGGCTAGCCTGATCTATCAAGTCTTGCAGTGCTTCTGCATTGCCGCTGGAAATCACGAGTTCAAGCGCTTGCAGGTTACGCTGGAATATCTTGGACTGTGCCAATAATTCTTCGCGGTTTGAGATCATGATGTCGCGCCACATCTTGGGATCACTGGCAGCGATGCGGGTGAAATCACGAAATCCCGGCCCAGCCAGCGAGAGGTAATCCTTACCCAGGGCCTGCCCGGAGATGGCGTTCATGAGGGCAAACGAAATCAAATGCGGCAAATGGCTGACTGCGGCAAACGCCGCATCGTGGGCCTCGGGCGACATCTTCAGCACCCGACAACCCAGGCCGGTCCAGACGTCCTCAGCCTTTCGCAGCTGCATCGTCAGCGTGCGCTCAATCGGGGTGAGGATGACCTGCTTGCCAGTGTACAGATCGGCGTCGGCATGCTCTACCCCAGAAACCTCTTTGCCAGCAATGGGGTGCGCGGGCACAAAGGAGCCGATCTGCTCGCGCAGCGCCCTCCTGCCGGCATCGATCACGTCGCGCTTGGTGGAGCCTACATCCATAATCAGCATTTGCGGTGTGACCAGGTGCTTGATTGCCCTGAATGTGGCTTCGGTTGCGGCAACCGGCACTGCAATCAGGACAATGTCAGCGCCTGACACCGCGAGCAATGCTGAGGGGGCTTCCACATCAATCACGCCCATCTGGCGCGCGCGCTCGGTGGTCGAAGGCGATTTGCTGTAACCCACCACACGCTTGACCAGGCGCGCGCGCTTGAGCGCCAGCGCGAAAGAGCCGCCCATCAAGCCGCAACCGATCAGTCCTAATTGTTCAAACATGAATAATTTCCAAAAAGCGGAGAGCCACCGCGCCAGACCGCCCCAAGCTTGTCGCGCCGTTTCTGCGAGACTCGCCCGAGAACACGGCCCTCTGGGGGTTGAGTGCTGCGGCTCCAGGCCTGCCTGCGCAGGCCTGGCCAGCGCTAAGAGCCGCTGCCACCGGCATCTGCCTGCACAGGGAACCACACGAAGTGGGCGACCAAGGGGGCAATATCATTCACCAACAGGGTAGGTACCTAGCACTTTGTAAAAAGCACATAGCCCTTGCAGTTCTTTGAGTGCTGACGCGATTTGCGGCTGCGCCGGGTGGCCCTGGATGTCTATGTAAAAGAAATATTCCCACTGGCCCGTGCGCGCGGGCCGGGACTCAAACCGGGTCATGGACACGCCATAGGTTTTGAGTGGCACCAGCAGGTCGTGCAGTGCCCCAGGCTTGTTGGGCACCGAGACCACCAGGCTGGTGCAATCGCGCCCGGTGGCGGGTGGCGTGGGCAGTGTCTGGGGCAGGCAGATGACGGCAAAGCGGGTGCGGTTGTGGGCATCGTCCTGAACGGCGTGGGCGGCAATGTGCAGGCCGAATTGTGTGGCCGCGCGCTCGCTGGCCAGGCCGGCCCAGGCCGGGTTGGTGGTGGCCAGGCGCGCGCCTTCGGCATTGCTGGCCACCGCCCGGCGCTCAGCCAGGGGCAGGTGACGCGTCAGCCAGCCGTGGCATTGCGCGAGGGCCTGAGGGTGCGCAAGGACTACTTCAATGGCCTCCAGCGAGTTGCTCAGGCGCAGCAGGTTGTGGCGCACCATCAGGCTTATTTCGCCGACCATCTGGGCGGGGGTGCGCAAAAACAAATCAAGCGAGCGCGTGACCACGCCTTCGGCAGAACTTTCCACCCCGACCACGCCAAACTGCGCGCTGCCGGCTTCAGTGGCGTGGAACACTTCGTCAAAGTTGGCGCAGTAGATCAGCTCTACCGCACTGCCGAAATATTCCACCGCAGCCTGCTCGCAAAACGTTCCAGCGGGCCCCAGCACTGCTACCCGTTGCGGTGCCTCCAGCGCCAGGCAAGCCGACATGATTTCGCGCCAAATTGCCGCCACATGCTGGCTTTTCAGGGGTCCCGCGTTGGCGGTTTGAATTTTCTCAATGACCTGGGCTACCCGATCAGGGCGAAAGAAAGGCGTGCCTTCGCGTTTTTTTATCTCGCCCACTTGCTCGGCCACATGGGCGCGCTTGTTCAACAGGGCCAGCATGTCCGTGTCAATGGCGTCAATCTGCACGCGCAGATCGGCCAGACTTGCCCGGGATGTGGGTGCAGAAGGTGTTTTCACAAATATTAGGAATAAAATAGGGCTATAGCCCTAGTACGGTATGCGTTGTTAGCTATTAAATTAGTAGTATTGAGCGAATAGGATTCAAGCACCCGCCGCATCGGTGTCCTCTTCCGGACCATCGCCTTCAGGCGGGATCGCGTCGTTTTCAACGATACGCTGCAACCCGCTGAGTTTGGAGCCTTCGTCCAGCCCGATCAAGGTCACGCCCTGGGTGGCACGGCCGAGTTCGCGGATTTCGCTGACCCGCGTGCGCACCAGCACGCCCTTGTCAGTGATCAGCATGATCTCGTCATCGGCATGCACCAGCGTGGCCGCGACGACCTTGCCATTGCGCTCGCTTTGCTGGATGGCAATCATGCCCTTGGTGCCGCGCCCGTGACGGGTGTATTCGGTGATGCTGGTGCGCTTGCCGAAGCCGTTGCGGGTGGCAGTCAGCACGCTTTGCTGTTCATCTTCTGCCACCAGCATGGCGATCACCGTCTGGCCTTCTTCCAGCAGCATGCCGCGCACACCGCGTGCGGTGCGGCCCATGGGACGCACGTCGTTTTCATCAAAGCGAACGGCTTTGCCGCCGTCACTGAACAGCATCACGTCATGCTCGCCGTCGGTCAGCGAAGCTCCAATCAGGAAGTCACCAGGGTCGAGGTCCACGGCAATGATGCCGGCCTTGCGTGGGTTGCTGAATTCATCCAGCGTGGTCTTTTTGACCGTGCCCATGCTGGTTCCCATGAAGACATAATGGTCTGCCGGGAAGGTTCGCTTGTTCCCCGTCAGGGGCAGCACCACGGTGATTTTCTCACCCTCTTGCAGAGGGAACATGTTGACGATGGGACGGCCGCGCGACCCACGTGAGCCCTGCGGCACTTCCCACACCTTGAGCCAATACAGGCGGCCCCGGTTGCTGAAGCAAAGAATGTAGTCGTGCGTGTTGGCAATGAAGAGCTGGTCAACCCAATCGTCTTCCTTGGTTGCGGTGGCCTGCTTGCCGCGTCCGCCACGTTTTTGCGCCCGGTACTCGCCCAGCGGTTGGCTCTTGATGTAGCCGCTGTGTGAGAGCGTTACGACCATGTCGGTCGGGGTGATTAAATCTTCAGTGCTCAAATCGAACGAACTGTGCTCTACAAAGCTGCGGCGTGCACCCAATTTGGTCTGGCCAAACTCCTGTTTCACCGATGTCAACTCGTCGCCAATAATAGTGGACACGCGCTCGGGCTTGCCCAGAATGTCCAGCAAATCTTCAATCTCGGCCATGACCTCTTTGTACTCAGCGACGATTTTGTCCTGCTCCAGCCCGGTCAGGCGTTGCAGGCGCATTTGCAGGATTTCATGGGCCTGGGTGTCGCTCAGGCGGTACAGGCCATCACTGCCCATGCCCAGGTTCCTGTCCAGCCCGTCGGGGCGGTAGTTGTCGGCGTTGATCAAGCCGCCGTCAGTGCGGCTGCGGGTGAGCATTTCCCGCACCAGTTTGCTGTCCCAATGCTTGGCCATCAGCTCAATTTTGGCGACTGGCGGCGTCGGCGCATTGCGGATGATGGCAATGAACTCGTCAATGTTGGCCAGCGCCACGGCCAGGCCTTCCAGCACGTGGCCGCGCTCGCGCGCCTTGCGCAGCGTGAAGATGGTGCGCCGGGTGACGACCTCGCGGCGATGCTCCAGAAAGACCTCAATCAGGTCCTTGAGGTTGCACAGCTTGGGCTGGCCGTTGATCAGCGCCACCATGTTGATGCCGAAAGTGTCCTGCAACTGTGTCTGCTTGTACAGGTTGTTGAGCACCACCTCGGGCACTTCACCGCGCTTGAGTTCAATCACCAGGCGCATGCCGGACTTGTCGCTCTCATCCTGGATGTGGCTGATGCCTTCAATCTTCTTCTCATGTACCAATTCGGCCATGCGCTCCTGCAGGGTCTTTTTGTTGCACTGGTAAGGCAGTTCGTCCACGATGATGGCCTGGCGCTGGCCTTTGTCGATGTCCTCAAAATGCACCTTGGCGCGCATTACCACGCGGCCCCGGCCTGTGCGGTAGCCGTCTTTCACGCCGTTGATGCCGTAAATAATGCCTGCCGTGGGGAAATCTGGCGCAGGAATTATTTCCATCAGTTCATCAATGGACGCCAATGGGTTGCGCAACAAATGCAAACACGCATCGACCACTTCATTGAGGTTATGTGGCGGTATGTTGGTGGCCATGCCAACGGCAATTCCCGAGGAGCCATTGACCAGCAGATTGGGAAACCGGGCTGGCATGACCAGCGGCTCCTTTTCACTGCCGTCATAGTTGGGGCCGAAATCGACGGTTTCCTTGTCCAGGTCGGCCAGCAACTCATGCGCGATCTTCGACATGCGTATTTCGGTGTAGCGCATTGCGGCCGCATTGTCACCATCGACCGACCCAAAATTGCCTTGGCCGTCCACCAACATATGGCGCAGCGAGAAATCCTGCGCCATGCGGACAATCGTCTCGTACACCGCGCTGTCGCCGTGCGGGTGGTACTTGCCAATGACGTCGCCCACAATGCGGGCTGATTTTTTGTACGGGCGGTTCCAGTCGTTGTTGAGCTCGTGCATCGCAAACAAGACGCGCCGGTGCACCGGTTTCAGCCCGTCACGGGCATCAGGCAAGGCCCGCCCAACGATCACACTCATGGCGTAATCAAGGTAACTGCGGCGCATTTCCTCTTCAAGACTGATGGGCAGGGTTTCTTTGGCGAACTGGGTCATGAGGAAGGCTGATGCGGCGAGTGGAGCCTGATTTTACGGGCAAGACCCTGTAGTAAAGTTGCAACACTTACGTGAAAATGCGGTTTTGTCCTGCACCGTCATGCAGCAAAATGCGCTGGCTTGGGTGCAGGCTGTGGCACAATAACCTGAACGAATTAGGTGATGGTCGCCTAAAACGTCCCATTAATCGCAGCGCTGCTGCGGCCTTTCCCCTAGAGGAGATTTATGAAAAATTTGAATAAAGTCGCAATGCTGATCGCAACCGCAGCACTTGCCACCGCCGCTGGTGCCCAAACCATTGACAACTGGCGCAATGGAACATCTGAACTCGTTTGGAAAAATGGCACGAACGAGCTGTGCTGGCGTGATGCCAACTGGACGCCCGCAACTGCGGCTCCGGGTTGCGACGGTGCCATTGCACCCAAAGCTGCCATGGCTGCACCTGCTCCTGCTCAAGCAGAACGCGCACCAGCGCCAGCCGCCACCGCACCGGCACCAGCACCAGCACCAGCACCAGCCGCCGCACCGGCTGCTGCTGCCGTTGTCCCGCCTCCAGCTGCAACCAAGGTCACCTATGCTGCCGACGCTTTCTTTAACTTCGACAAATCTGTCCTCAAGCCCGAAGGCAAAGCCAAGCTGGATGATCTCGTCAGCAAAGTCAAGGGCATCAACCTGGAAGTCATCATTGCCGTGGGTCATACTGACTCCATCGGCAGCGACGCCTACAACCAGAAACTGTCTGTGCGCCGCTCCGAAGCGGTCAAAGCGTATCTGGTGTCCAAAGGCATCGAGAAAAACCGCGTGTACACCGAAGGAAAGGGCGAGAAGCAGCCTGTAGCCGATAACAAGACCAAAGAAGGTCGAGCTAAAAATCGCCGCGTAGAGATTGAGGTGGTCGGCACCCGCTCCAACAAGTAATTTTTCACAATTGCTGCAAAACCCCGCCCCGGCGGGGTTTTTCTTTTGTGCGCCCGGCAGGCGCACAACTGCGGGTTCTAGTTGAAGTGGGCAGTGCCGGATGCCGCTGCGCCAGATACTGCGGCGGAGTGACTTTGAGCCGTCGCGTCGGGTTAAAATACGGTGTGACGCAAACAAGTCAATGACACAACAAGAGCGAGAAAGGCAACTTGGTTATGACATCGCGAACTACAACGGCAAAGTTTTTATAGATTTCAAGGCCGTAGTTTGTGCGCCTTGGGCGCTGGTAGCTACATAATTCATAGTGAAGCGCGGCATTTACCGCGTTTTTTTTCGCTCTTTTCAGTTTGGACTTAACTTGAATGCCAGTTATTCTCGCCGACACGGCATTTACTTTCGCTGCCTATCTTTCGGGTTTTCATCATGATTCAAATTACACTCCCTGACGGCTCCAAACGCGAATACCCCGGCCCGGTGACGGTGGCTCAAGTGGCGGCATCGATTGGCTCGGGTCTGGCCAAGGCCGCTTTGGCGGGCAAGGTGGACGGCAAGGTCGTGGATACCAGTTTCACCATGGCTGGGGACAGCCTCCTGTCAATCGTCACCGCCAAAGATGCGCAAGGCCTGGAGGTCATTCGTCACTCCGCAGCGCATTTGCTGGCCTATGCAGTCAAGGAATTGTTTCCAGACGCGCAGGTCACCATTGGCCCGGTGATTGAGCATGGCTTTTTCTACGACTTTTCGTACAAGCGCCCCTTCACGCCGGAGGACCTTGTCACTATCGAGAAAAAGATGATTGAGCTGGCCATTAAAGACGAGCCCGTCACCCGCCGTGTATTGCCGCGCGACGAAGCCGTGGCGTATTTCAAAAGTCTGGGCGAGACCTACAAGGCTGAGATCATCGCCAGCATTCCGGCCAATGAAGACGTGTCGTTGTATCGGGAAGGCAAGTTTGAAGACCTGTGCCGTGGCCCGCACGTGCCCAGCACCGGCAAACTCAAGCACTTCAAGCTGATGAAGCTCGCGGGTGCCTACTGGCGCGGCGACCATCGCAATGAAATGCTGCAGCGCATCTACGGCACGGCTTGGGGGACGAAGGATGAGCTTCAACTGCATCTGACAATGCTTGAGGAAGCCGAAAAACGTGATCACCGCAAACTGGGCCGTGAACTGGATTTGTTTCATATTGACGAGCATTCGCCCGGCACCGTGTTCTGGCACCCCAAGGGCTGGACACTCTGGCAGAGCGTGGAGCAGTACATGCGGCAGGTCTATCGCGACAACGGCTACCAGGAGGTCAAGGGACCGCAGATTCTGGACAAGAGCCTGTGGGAGAAAACCGGCCACTGGGACAAGTACCGTGACAACATGTTCACCACCGAGTCGGAAAAGCGCGACTACGCCTTGAAACCGATGAACTGTCCGGGTCACATTCTCATTTTCAACCAGGGTATAAAGAGCTATCGCGACCTGCCGCTACGCTACGGCGAATTCGGCCAGTGCCACCGCAACGAACCGACCGGCGGCTTGCACGGCATCATGCGCGTGCGCGGCTTTACGCAGGATGATGGGCACATTTTCTGCACCGAAGCGCACATCCTGCCCGAGTGTGTGGCCTACACGGCACTGCTGCAAAAGGTCTACGCTGACTTCGGTTTCAAAAACATTATCTACAAGGTGGCAACCCGGCCAGCCCAGCGCATCGGCTCGGACGAAAGCTGGGACAAAGCAGAACACGCGTTGATGGAGTCGTTGCGAGCCTCGGGCTGCGAATTCGAAATTTCGCCCGGCGACGGTGCGTTTTATGGCCCCAAGATCGAATACACCCTGAAGGACGCGATTGGCCGCCAGTGGCAGTGCGGCACCATGCAAGTTGATTTCTCTATGCCCGAGCGTCTGGGCGCCGAGTATGTGGGCGAAGACGGCGCACGTCATCACCCGGTGATGTTGCACCGCGCGATTGTTGGTAGTCTGGAGCGTTTTATTGGAATTTTGATCGAAGAACACGCGGGCGCGTTGCCTACCTGGCTTGCTCCTGTACAGGTCGCGGTGCTCAATATCACCGACGCGCAGGTCGAATACTGTCGCGAAATTGCAGAAAAACTGAAGAAATCCATGCCGAATCAAGAACTTAGGGTCAACACCGATCTGCGCAATGAGAAAATTACGCGTAAAATCCGGGAGCATTCAATGCAAAAGCTTCCCTACATTCTGGTCGTAGGCGACAAGGAAAAGGAAGCAGGTTCCGTTGCAGTGCGCGCCCGGGGCAACCTTGACCTCGGTGTAATGTCCCTTGATGCATTCGTGCAAAAAATCGCTGGCGACATTGCTCACAAGTTGTGATTTCGGGCGAGTTTACTGGCCAAAACAGCAGTTTGTCCGCGTGTACCAAGCGGACTCATTGGGTGATGAATGCTACTTTTCTTGTAGTAAAATTTTAAAGGACTGAGCCATCGCTACTGAATTTCGTGACCGCCGTCACCGCGAAGAACGCAAACACCGCCTTAACCGGGAAATCATGGCACCGGAAGTTCGCCTCTCAGGCGTTGAAAACGAGCCGCTAGGCGTCGTCAGCCTGATGGAAGCCCTGCGCATGGCGGGCGAGCTGGATGTTGATCTGGTTGAAATATCTGCCACCGCCAATCCGCCAGTCTGTCGTCTGATGGATTATGGCAAGTTCAAGTACCAGGAGCAAAAGAAAGCGGCGGAAGCGAAGTCCAAACAGAAGGTCATTGAGGTCAAGGAAATCAAGTTCCGGCCCGGTACCGATGATGGCGACTACAACATCAAGTTGCGCAATATCAAGCGCTTTCTAGATGAGGGTGATAAATGCAAGATCACGCTGCGCTTTCGGGGCCGCGAGATCACGCACCAGGAAATCGGCATGGCACTGTTGCAGCGCATGCGTACTGATTTGGCGGATTTGATTGTGGTGGAGCAGTTTCCGAAACTCGAAGGTCGGCAGATGGTCATGATGATCGCGCCGGGCAAGAAAAAATCGGGTGGCGGTGCGCCAAAGCCCGTTGCTGAAGTGACTGTTTGATCGGCATAACTGGATAGTTTGCCAAGGGGATTAGCAGGATTAGCGGGGTTTCACCAAGGAAACCTCTTAATAAGTGGCTCGGGGCCAACAAGGGCGCATCACTTTGCGAACGCCTCACGAGCACAATGAAGAAGGAGCATTCACATGCCCAAAATGAAGACCAAAAGCGGTGCCAAAAAGCGATTCCGCGTTCGCCCAGGTGGCACCGTCAAGCGCGGTCAAGCCTTCAAGCGTCACATTCTGACCAAGAAGACCACCAAAAATAAGCGCCATTTGCGCGGTGCCGTCACCGTGCATGAAACCAATATGGTTTCAATGGCCCAGATGCTGCCCGGACGTGGCATTTAATTAACCACGAACAAGGAGTAATCACATGCCTCGCGTCAAACGTGGTGTAACGGCTCGCGCCCGCCATAAAAAAGTTCTAGCCCTTGCAAAAGGTTTCCGCGGTCGCCGCGGCAATGTCTTCCGCATCGCCAAAGAAGCGGTGATGAAGGCTGGGCAATATGCCTACCGTGACCGCCGTACCAAGAAGCGTGTTTTCCGCCAGTTGTGGATTGCGCGTATCAACGCCGCATCGCGTCAGTGCGGCTTGACCTACAGCCAGTTTGCCAATGGATTGAAGAAAGCCGGTATTGAGATCGACCGCAAGGTATTAAGTGATATCGCCATTCACGACATGGCTGCGTTTGCAGGCATTGTGGAGCAAGTCAAGGCCCGACTGGCGGCTTGATTTGTTTGCCGGAATGCTATTAAGTTTATAGCTATCTGCAAATACCACACAAGGGCTAGCGCTTGAAAAGGCACTAGCCCTTTGAATTTGACCCGCCGTTTTTGTTTTTTGTATTCGATGAACTCACATTGACTATCCTATGAACGAGTTGGAAGCTATCACGGAAACTGCCTCTGCGGCGTTTTCAAAAGCGGTTACACCCGCAGACCTGGAAAACGCCAAGGCGCTTTTTCTTGGCAAGTCTGGCCGTATCACCGATCTGATGAAGGGCATGGCGGCCTTGAGCGTGGATGAGAAGAAATCCCGCGGCGCCGCCATCAATCTGGCCAAGCAGGCGATTGAAGCGGCACTGAATGCCCGGCGCCAGGCGTTGGCCGATGCGGAATTGCAGGCGCAGCTTCACGCAGAGGCGCTGGACGTGACGCTGCCGGGCCGACAGCGCGGGCAAGGCGGCTTGCACCCGGTGACCTTGACGCTTGAACGCATCGAGACGATTTTCGGCTCCATGGGGTTTGAAGTAGCACAAGGCCCCGAGATTGAATCTGACTGGTTCAACTTCACCGCGCTCAATACCCCTGAGGACCATCCAGCGCGCTCCATGCACGACACGTTTTATGTCGAAGGCGGAACAGCCACGGCGCCTAACCTGCTGCGCACGCACACCAGCCCGATGCAAATTCGACATGCGGTGCAGCATGTTAAAAAATATAGCAAACTATTTAATAACGGCGAGGGTAATGGCGACGGTAGCGGCGACGGTAGCGGCCTCTTTTCAGGAAATATGCCCGAGATTCGCGTGATCGCCCCGGGCCGTTGTTATCGCATAGACAGTGACGCCACCCACTCCCCCATGTTCCACCAATGCGAAGGTCTGTGGATTGGCGAAAACGTGAGCTTCAAGGACTTGAAGTTCGTTTTCACGGATTTCTGCCGGGCCTTCTTCGAAACAAACGACCTTGTGTTGCGTTTTCGCCCCAGTTTTTTCCCGTTCACCGAACCCAGCGCCGAGATCGACATACAGTTCCAGAGCGGCCCTTTGGCAGGACGCTGGCTTGAAGTTGCCGGCTCGGGCGAGGTACATCCCAACGTCGTTCGCAACATGGGGCTGGACCCTGAAAAATACATCGGCTTCGCGTTTGGCATGGGCCCTGACCGTCTCACCATGCTGCGTTACGGCGTGAATGATTTGCGGCTGTTTTTCGATGGTGACGTTCGTTTTCTGTCGCAGTTTCAGTAGGCCGAAAACGAGTCGGGCAGCGACTGGCAGGTTAAATTTTAAGCTCACAAGACTCCAAAATATCAAGACATCAGCATGCAATTCCCCGAATCATGGTTGCGAGAATTTTGTAACCCGCCACTCACCACCGAGCAACTGGCCGAGACACTCACCATGGCCGGGCTGGAGGTTGAAGAACTCAAACCCGTGGCCCCGCCATTCGCCAACGTTGTGGTGGGTGAAATCGTCGATGCTGTGCAGCACCCTGACGCCGACCGCCTGCGTGTTTGCAAGGTCAATGTGGGGCAGGCGAGTGTCGACGCTGCCGGCAACAGCGTGCTGCTGGAGATTGTCTGCGGCGCGCCCAACGCACGGGCCGGCATCAAGATACCCGTTGCCATGGTGGGTGCTGAACTGCCGCCCGGCGCGGATGGCAAGCCGTTCATCATCCGGGTTGGCAAGCTGCGCGGCGTCGAGAGCCAGGGCATGCTGTGTTCCGCCCGCGAGTTGAAGCTGTCTGAAGACCACGGCGGCCTGCTGGAGCTCGCCATTGATGCGTCTCTGGGTCAGAACATCCGCGAATATCTCGCACTGGACGACACCCTGATTACCCTCAAGCTCACGCCGAATCTTGCGCATTGCTTAAGCGTGTACGGCGTGGCGCGCGAAATCTCCGCCCTGACCGGTTCACCACTCAAGGTGCCCAGTTTTCCCGCCGTGGCACTCGGTAGCACAGACAAACTGCCCGTGAAAATCAGCGCGCCTGATTTGTGTGGCCGGTTCAGCGGGCGCGTCATCCGCAACGTCAATACAAAGGCGAAAACGCCGCAGTGGATGATTGACAAGCTGGCGCGCTGCGACCAGCGCAGCGTCACCGCGCTGGTGGACATCTCCAACTACGTGATGTTCGAGTTCGGTCGCCCGAGCCATATTTTCGACCTCGACAAGATTCACGGTGGCCTTGAGGTGCGCTGGGGCAGGGCCGGCGAACAACTCAAATTGCTCAACGGAAGCAGCGTCACGTTGGACACATTAGTCGGCGTTATTGCCGATGACGCCCAGGTCGAGTCGCTGGCGGGCATCATGGGGGGCGACGCAACCGCCGTGTCAGACGACACCCAACATGTCTATGTTGAGGCCGCGTTCTGGTGGCCCAAGGCGATTGCCGGGCGTTCGCGCCGTTTCAACTTTTCGACCGATGCCGGGCACAGGTTCGAGCGGGGCGTGGACCCGAGCCAGACAGTGGAGCACATTGAGCGCATCAGCCAGCTCATCATCGATATTTGTGGAACGAAGGACACCGTGTGTGGCCCCATCGACGACCAACAAGCCAACGTACCCATAGCAACGCCGGTCAGCCTGCGCGTGGCGCGCGCCGCCAAAGTCATCGGTATGCCACTCACCCAGGCCCAATGTATTGACGCTTTGACCCGCCTGGGCCTGCCTGTCACGCAATCGGGAGGCGCGGGCTTGACCAACGACACAGTCCAAGCAGTGACCATCGGCACAGGTGTCGTGACCGTCACCCCGCCACCCTACCGTTTTGACCTCCAAATCGAGGAAGACCTGATTGAAGAAGTCGCCCGTATGGTCGGCTACAACAGTTTGCCCAATACGCCACCGCTTGCCCCTATTACGGCCAAAATCCGCGCCGAGGCGCAGCGCAGCCCATTTGCCGCGCGCCGCCTGCTGGCGGCTTTAGGTTACCAGGAAACCATAAATTTCAGCTTTGTCGAAGAGCGCTGGGAGCATGAACTGGCGGGCAACCCTAACCCCATCAAGTTGCTCAACCCTATCGCAAGCCAGTTGAGCGTCATGCGTTCCTCTCTCCTGGGTTCCTTGCTGCAAGTTTTGAAGTTCAACCTGGACCGCAAGTGTGACAGAGTGCGCGTGTTTGAACTGGGCTGTGTCTTCCTGCGGGATGCATCGGTCAAAAATACCGACACAACCGTTCAAGGCATTCACCAGCCCATACGCGTGGCAGGTCTTGCATTTGGCAGTTCCGATGCATTGCAGTGGGGGCGAAAGGAGCAAGGCGTTGATTTCTTTGATGTCAAAGGCGATATCGAATCATTTTTGGCACCCGAAAAACCGGCCTTTGAACCAGCCGTTCATCCCGCCATGCACCCTGGACGCTGTGCCAAGGTCTTGCTGGGCGGTGAGGCCATCGGCTTTGTGGGCGAGTTGCACCCTAAATGGCGCCAGGCCTACAACCTGGCCACCGCACCGATCATGTTCGAGCTGGCGCTTGATGCCGTCTTGCGGCGCCCAGTGCCCGTGGCCAAAGCTGTTTCCAAATACCAGGCGGTGCAGCGCGATATTGCTGTACTGGTGGCAGAGCAGATCACGCACGCTGCGCTGATGCAATCCATCTGGGCTGCGCCCACAGCAGGCTTGCTCAAGGAGGCCAAGCTTTTTGACGTCTACCGACTCAAGCCGACCAAGGACACTGATGGAACTCTTCTGCCAAGTCACGAGAAAAGTCTGGCAGTTCGCTTGACGCTGAACGGCGGCGAAGCTACCCTGACTGACGAGCAAATTGAGGCTGCGGTGCAGGCAGTCTTTATCAGGCTGGGTAGCGAACTTGGTGCGCGTCAGCGGGTTTGACCGGTTGTGCCTGCCAAGACAATTGACACACGCTGTCAATCAACACGGCGAGAAAATGAGGGACAGAATGGAATTTGCGGTAGAAAGTCTGGAAACCCCAGCGCTGACCAAGGCCCAACTTGCAGAACTGTTATTTGAGCAGATTGGATTGAACAAGCGTGAGTCCAAGGACATGATTGACGCCTTCTTCGACCTGATTGCAACCAGCCTGGTTGAAGGCTCCGACGTCAAGATATCGGGCTTTGGCAACTTCACTATTCGCACAAAGGCACCGCGTCCCGGCCGCAACCCCCGTACTGGCGAGGCGATTCCCATCCGCGCCCGCTGCGTTGTGACGTTTCACGCCAGCCACAAACTCAAAGAACAAATCCAGATTGAAGGCAAGGCGCCCGTCACGTCTTGATACGCCACAATAATAATTTCTTTGCGTTGGGCTTCAAAGTGCCTTTACAGCGAATGTCGACTTAGAGTAACCTAGAAGCTTTCGAGCCTACAGCATTGATTTCAATGGAGAAAACTCTCCCGCCAATTCCCGCCAAACGCTACTTCACCATCGGTGAAGTAGGTGACCTGTGTGGTGTCAAACCCCACGTGCTACGCTATTGGGAGCAGGAGTTCACGCAGTTACGCCCGATGAAGCGGCGTGGCAACCGTCGCTATTACCAGCACCATGAGGTATTAATAATCCGCCGAATCCGAGATTTGCTGTACGACCAAGGCTTCACCATCAGCGGTGCCCGCAACAAAATGCAGGAAATCATCCAGAGCGAGCGCGACAAAAAGCGTAACGGTGAGGTGATGCTGGACGGCGTGGAAGTATTGGAGGTCAGTGACTCCGAGCTGGAGGATTTTGAAGACAGCCTGCAAGATGATAGTTTGGGTGTCGGCTTCGAGCAACTTCTGCTGGTGCGCCGCGAGTTGTCTGAAATTCGCAATCTGTTGGCTGTCGCTTACTGAAATTTGACACCC
>JANMVO010000608.1:0-7376 GCA_031392805.1 Rhodoferax sp.
CCTGGACGTGATGGTGCGCCCGCACGCGCTGAACTCGTATGGCGAACTGCGCCCGAATACAGGTGCAGACCCGGAAACAGATCACCCAACCAACAACGATAAAGACACGCCATGACCACTCACGCAAGCACCACCACAACCAAACCACTTGGCGCCCCCGATCCAGCGCAATTGCAGCAGCGTGCCCAGGCCCTGCGCTTGGCTGGTCTGCTGGCGCATTGGGATGCCGTGCAAGGCGACCCGGCGCGCCTGAGTTGGACCAGAGACCTGCTGGGCTGGGAGAAGAACGAGCGCGCCCGGCGCAGTCTGGAGCGGCGCCTGCGCTCGGCCCATATCGGGCGCTTCAAGCCGTTGGCCGACTTTGATTGGGATTGGCCCACGCACTGCGACCGCGCTGCAGTGCAGGAGTTGATGACGCTGTCGTTCATGGCTGATGCCACCAACGTGGTGCTGGTCGGCCCCAATGTGGCGGGCAAGTCGATGCTGGCGTGCAATCTGGGCCATCAGGCGCTGATCGAGGGTCGCACGGTGCTGTTTATGACCGCAGGCCAGTTGCTGGGCGACCTGTCCGCGCTGGACAGCGATTCCACGCTGCGCCGCGGCCTCCTTCATTACTCGGCACCGGACCTGCTGTTGATCGACGAGGTGGGCTACCTGTCGTATTCCAACCGGCACGCCGACTTCGCTGGTGAGTTGATCAGCCGATGCTACGAAAACAAGAGCACGGTGGTGACCACCAACCGAAGCCTCCAGGAATGGCATGAAGTGTTCCCCAATGCGGCCTGCGTGGTGTGGTTGATAGATCGCCTGGTGCACCGCTGCAGGGTCGTGCCCATCAAGGGCAAGTCGTACCGGCTCAAAGAGGCCAAGGAGCGCGCCGAGAAGAAATCCGCATTGCGCGGCACGCCAGCACGCAAGGTGAAGAAGTCATGACCCGCAAAAGGCTCCCGCTACCCACCCTGCAGCATCGCGTCAAATCAAAGCTGATCGACCTGCCCACGTATTGGTCGCCAGAGCAGGCCGTCGCTGTCTTCGAGTTTCTTGACGAGTTGCGTGACCGCGTCCTCGGCCATTACGGCGTGCAGATCCACAAGTTCCTACGGGACGATCGAGTCAACCCCACGCCATTCACGCACAACGACATTGGCGAGAACGATGTGCCGTTCAGATCGCCGACATGCTGACCGGCAGCATTGCCGGTCACGCCGCCAACACCATATCCCTTGAAGTCAAAACCCTGGCCCGCCAAGTGCGCGCCCTGAACGCCATATTTACGAGCTTTCTCACAGCCGCCAACACATTCCGCCAGCGCACCCAAAAAGCGGCATATTGGCTATTTCCGCCTCCCTAAGCCTGTAATGGTGCTGCGTACACTAAGACAGATGCAACCTGCAAGATTTGACGCTGTTGATGCCATGCGGGGCTGCGCCATGGTGTGGATGACGGTGTTTCATTTCTGTTTCGATTTGAACCACTTTGGCTATTGGCGTCAGGATTTTTTGAGCGATCCATTCTGGACTTGGCAGCGCACGGCCATTTTGAGCCTGTTTCTCTTCACCGCTGGACTGGGGCAAGCCGTGGCGGTACACCAGGGCCAGAGTTGGCAACACTTCTGGCGGCGCTGGGCGCAGGTGGCTTTGTGCGCACTGCTGGTGTCGGCGGGTTCCTACCTGATGTACCCCGGCACGTTCATTTACTTCGGGGTCCTGCACGGCATGGCGATCATGTTGATTCTGGTGCGCCTCACCGCCGGTTTGGGTCCTTGGTTGTGGTGGCTCGGCCTGCTTGCCATAGTCGCATCACTTGGTATAAATATTATAGCTGAATATGCTTTACTGACAAGGGCTACAGCCGAATTGTTTAACTCGAAGGCGTTAAACTGGCTGGGCTTCGTCACGCGCAAACCAACTACCGAAGATTACGTGCCCCTGCTGCCGTGGCTGGGGGTCATGTGGTTGGGCATGGCGGCAGGTACCTGGGCGTTACGCCACCACGCAGCCTGGCTGCTGCACCTGAGTGCAGCGCGTTTTTCCAGGCCGTTGATGAAAACAAATGGAGCCTTCAAATCCTTGGCGACATTGGGCCGTTGGAGCTTAAGCTACTACATGCTGCACCAGCCAGTGATGATCGGGGCCCTGATGCTGTTTGGCTGGCTCACTAAATAGAGGTCGTCCCAGAGAACAGAATTTAGAGCATGCCAAGACATAACTAAAAAGAAAGCAAACACTGTCCTCGCTGGGGCCGATTCTCGATATTGACGCCATATGTCCGACAGGCGGACTGGCGCTGGCAGACAGATCCGCTTTACTCCACTTTGGCTTTGGCCCGCAGATCTTCCTGGTACTTGGCCAGCTTTTGTTGTTGAAGCTGCTGGGTAATTTGCGGCTTGACTTCATCGAACTTGGGCAACTGCGCTTCACGCGTATCGTCCAGGCGGATGATGTGGTAGCCAAACTGGGTTTTGACCGGGGTCTCGGTCATTTTTCCTTTATCGAGCTTGGTCATGGCATCCGAGAATTCCTTCACGTAGCTGCCGCCAGCCGCCCAATCCAGGTCACCGCCTTTGGCACCAGAGCCTGGATCTTTCGATGATTTTTTCGCGATTTCTTCGAACTTGCCGCCTTTTTTCAGCTGGGCAATGATGGCTTTGGCGTCTGCTTCTTTCTCGACCAGAATGTGGCGTGCCTTGTATTCCTTGCCACCGTTGGATGCGGCAAACTTGTCGTATTCAGCCTTGATGTCGGCGTCCGTCACCGGATTTTTGGTCTGGAAATCAGAAAACAGCTCGCGGATCAGGATGGACTGACGGGCGAGCTCGATTTGCGCCTTGAAGTCGTCGCTGGCGTCCAGGCCACGAAGCTGCGCTTCCTGCATGAACACCTCACGGGCGATGACTTCATCGCGCAGTTGGCCTTGCATCTCGGGGCTGACCGGTCGACCGGCGCGTGCCACTTGCTGGGCCAATGCATCAACGCGGGTTTTGGGTACGGCCTTGCCATTGACGATGGCAACGTTTTGCGCGAGAGCGATGGGGCTCAGTGCACCCAGCAGTGCGGCGCTGGCTAAAGTGACAAGAAGTTGTTTTTTCATGCGATTTTCCTAAAGTGGGGAAGGGGTGTTCAAATGATGGTCAAAGGAGTCAGTTGGGTTCAAGTTGGCCCAAGTTGACCCCAGTTGAACTAAGCTGGCTCAGCGCGATTCAGTCTCGATGGCAATGGCGTGAACGCCCTGGTCAATAAAAACTTGCAGCGAATCATACACAAGGCGGTGGCACGCCACGCGCGACTTGCCTGTAAATAAAGGTGAAGCAATGCGCACCCGGAAATGGGTGCCAAAGCCGGTGCCGTTGGCACCCACGTGCCCGGCGTGTGCGGCACTTTCATCGAGCACTTCAAGTTTGCTCGGTTGCAGCGTGTCACGCAGGCGTTGCTCGAGTTGCCTGGCGGAATGGCTGTCGTGTTGTCCGGGGATGGATTGACTCATGCCTGAGGCTCGTCGGACTTGAGGTGGGGGGCAATGTACAGGCCCTGGCCAATGATGAATGCCAGCGGGAAAACATAACCCCAGAGCTTGAAATTGACCCAGGCTTCAGTGCTGTAGTAGGCGGCCACATAGGCGTTGACCACGGACATAAAGGCACAGTAGGCGATCCACACAACGTTGAGGCGCATCCACACGTGATCAGGCAACTCCAGCTGGCTGCCCAGCATCAGCTTCAGAAAATTTTTCCTGGCTGCCCACAGGGCAATCGCCAGCCCAATGGCCATGGCCGCATACAGCACCGTGGGCTTCCATTTTATGAAGCGCTCGTCATGCAGGGCCAATGTGAGCGCACCAAACACCAGCACCATCGCCAGCGTGATCTTGTGCAGGGTGGTCAGCTTGCGGTCGATGGCGTAAATCAAGCCCATCTGTATTGCCGTGCCCACCATCAGCACGCCGGTGGCCATGTAAATGTCATAGAGCTTGTAGGCTCCAAAGAAAAGCAGGATGGGGAAAAAGTCGATCAGGATTTTCATGGGGGGTTATTTAGCCTCAAACGCCAAAGACGCCGAATTCATGCAGTAGCGCAGGCCGGTGGGTGCTGGCCCATCTTCAAAAACATGGCCGAGATGAGCGCCGCAATCAGCACAATGCACCTCAGTGCGTTTCGCCCACAGCAGGCCATCCACCTTGGTGCCGATGGCCTCGGGGTTGATGGGCTGGAAGTAGCTGGGCCAGCCGGTGCCTGACTCAAACTTGGCGCTTGCGTCAAACAGTGGCTTGTCGCAGCAAATGCATTTGTAGACGCCTGCGACTTTCAGCGCTGCCAGTTTGCCGGTGTGGGCGCGCTCGGTGGCTTCGTGACGCGTCACGTCAAAAGCCATGGCTTCCGCGCCTTTCTCGGCAAGCAGGGTCTTCCACTGCGCATCGGTTTTCTCAATTTTGAAGGTCATGTAGGTGTTTCTTTCATCGATTTTCGCTGATCACTCGTTCAGGACGAGCAACTGATTTCAATGGTGGACGCCCAATCAGGCGGGAAATCCGCATAAGCCTCAAACCCCGGGTGCTCGTCATAGGGAGTTTCCAGCAATTTGAGCAAGGTATCGACCCCGGAAAAGTCTTTTAGTTTCGCCTTTTTGATAGCCTGTTCGCCCAAATGGTTGCGGAAAACGAACTTTGGGTTGGTTTTAAGCATTAAATCGGCCTGTAGCCCTTTTGGAATATGCATAACATGCTTTGAATATTGTAGCAACCAGGCGTCGAATGCGGTGCCGTCAATAAACAGGTCACGCACGCCGTTGACGCTGGCGCCAGCCACGTGAAGGCTCAGTCTGCGCCAGAAAATGGTGTAGTCCACACCTTCTGTGGTCAGCAGCTTGAGTGTGGCCTCAATCAGCGCACGTTCGTCAGTCTTGACGTCGCTGGATGCTGTAACGTCTTTTGCACGGCTGTCTGTTGCGATGGCTCCACCCAGGCCTAATTTGGCACGCATTCGGCCTTCAAACTCAGTTGGAAACACGGTCTTGTAAGACTCCAGAGCTTCAATAGCCAACGCCTGCTCGCCAATCAGCGGCAGCAGGGCCTGGCCCAGCGCGTACAGGTTCCAGTAGGCGATGTTGGGCTGCTTGTTGAAGGCATAACGTCCTTGGGTGTCACTGTGGTTGCAGATATGGCCTGGCACATAGGCATCGAGAAACTGGAACGGGCCATAGTCAATGGTCAGCCCCAAAATACTCATGTTGTCGGTGTTCATCACGCCATGGCAAAAGCCTACAGCCTGCCACTGCGCCACGGTGGCGGCGGTGCGTTCGCTTACCGCTTCCAGCAAGGCGGCGTAAGGATTTCCTTCAAATTTGTCCAAAGATCGGCACGCGGGGTAGTAGCGGTCAATCACATACTCTGCCAGTACCTTGAGCTGATCGTGCTGGTTGCTGTGCGAGAAGTGCTCGAAGTGGCCGAAGCGGATAAAGCTGGGTGCCACGCGCGTGACCACCGCTGCCGTTTCAATCTCTTCGCGGCGCACGCGTGCGTCAGAGCCGGTGATGCAGAGCGCGCGCGAAGTGGGAATGCCCAAGCCATGCATGGCCTCGCTGCATAAAAATTCGCGGATGCTGGAGCGCAACACCGCGCGGCCATCGCCCATGCGGGAATAGGGTGTGAGCCCTGCGCCTTTGAGTTGTACCTCCAGACCCTGTGTTTCTCCCAGCAATATTGCCCGTCCATCGCCCAATTGCCCGGCCCACTGGCCAAACTGGTGACCGCTGTACACGCTGGCCAGAGGACGCGTGCCTGCCAGCCGTGAGTTGCCGCTGAGGGCTTCCAGCAGGGCAGGGGAATCCAGCCATGAATCATCGAGCCCCAGTTCGCGCGCCACGACCGGGCTCCTGCCGACCCAGTAGGGCGTAGGCAACGGCTGGGGAATGAGTTCGGTATAAAAATCCGGACCGAGATCCGCATAACTGTTGCGCCAGACTAAACCAAGGTCCAATCCGGGGTGATTGCCCGCGTCAATCCGGATGTCATTCCTGATGTCGGTCCCGATGTCAGTCTTACGCCCGTTTTCGCTTTTCATCTGCACTGCTGTATTCATGCGAAGATTGTCCCGCAAAACCCATAACAGGTGCCTTGCGTGCGTTATTCTGTGGTCTCTGTGTCAGTTCAACCAAAATATCAGGAGCCTCCTCATGCTTGGGTTAATGCAAAGCCAACCGCTACTCATCTCCAGCCTGATTGAGTTTGCCGAGCGCCACCATGGCGAGGGTGAAATCGTCTCGCGCCGGGTGGAAGGCGACATCCACCGCTATACTTACAAGGAGGTTGCGGCGCGGTCCCGCCAGGTTGCCAACGCGCTGGACGCGCTCAAACTGCAATTCAGCGACCGAGTCGCCACCCTGGCCTGGAACGGCTACCGCCATCTGGAACTGTACTTCGGCGTCAGTGGTTCAGGCCGCGTTTTACATACGCTGAATCCGCGCCTGCACCCGGATCAGATTAGCTGGATTGCAAACCATGCAGAGGACCAGGTGCTGTGCTTTGACATGAGCTTTTTGCCCATTGTCAAAGCGATTCACGGCAAGTGCAGCACCATCAAACACTATGTGGCGCTGTGCGATGCCGACAAATTGCCGGCTGACATCGGCATACCGGGCCTGGTGAGCTACGAAGCGTGGATAGGGGCTCAGCCAGCGAAGTACGCGTGGCCGCAGTTTGATGAAAATTCGGCATCGAGCATGTGCTACACCAGCGGCACCACGGGCAACCCCAAGGCCGCCCTTTACAGCCATCGCTCAACGCTGCTGCACGCTTGGGCGGGGGCTTTGCCTGACGCTTTGTGCATGAGTGCGCGCGACTCAATTTTGCCGGTGGTGCCGATGTTTCACGTCAACGCCTGGGGTCTGCCGTATGCAGCTGCCATGACTGGTGCGAAGCTGGTGTTTCCGGGGCCAGCCATGGACGGAAAGTCTATTTTTGAGCTGATTGAGGGCGAGAAGGTCTCATTTGCGGCTGGCGTGCCGACCGTGTGGCAAATGATGCTGAGTCATATGCAGGCGGGTGGTTTGCGGTTCAGCACGCTCAAGCGGACGGTAATTGGTGGCTCAGCCTGCCCGCCAGCCATGATTACCGCTTTCAATGATGTCTATGGCGTCGAGGTGTTGCACGCCTGGGGCATGACGGAAATGTCCCCTATTGGCACAATTTGCACGCTCAAGAACAAGCACCTGCCGATGACGGCCGATGACAAGATGAAAGTCCGCCTCAAACAAGGACGCGCCCTTTTCGGTGTGGACATGAAAATTGTCGACCCCGACGGCCATGAGTTGCCGTGGGACGGCAAAGTGTATGGCGACTTGCTGGTCAAGGGGCCATGGATCATCAGCGAATATTTCAAAGGA
>JANMVO010000619.1:0-3691 GCA_031392805.1 Rhodoferax sp.
TTGACCTCCGCGGTACGCCGCTTCAGCTCAATGGCGCGGGCATCCGCTATAAAGCGATCTTCAAGGTCTATGTGGCCGGCCTGTATTTGGGAAAGAAAGCCGCCACACCGGAAGAGGCGTATGCGGCCCCGGGCCCGAAACGCCTGAGCATCACGCTGCTTCGCGACATTGATTCCGATGTGCTTGGCAAAAGCATGACCGAGGGCTTTGAAAACAACACGCCCACAGAGGAAATAGCCAGGCTGACTCCGGGACTGGTCACGATACGCCAGGCCTTTGCAGACCAGAAGAAGCTGCGTGCTGGCGAAAATATCACCATTGACTGGATTCCTGGCATTGGCACCATCCTTTCAATCAAGGGCATTCCGCAAGGCGAACCTTTCAAGGGACTTGAGTTTTATAACGCCCTGATACGGGTTTGGCTGGGTCCTCGACCCGCAGATACGAAACTCAAGGAAACATTGCTGGGCAAAGGGGCCTGAGTGAAAAAAACATTCACTTTAAACGTCGAAGGCAAACACCCGGATCGCGTTCTGGAAGCCATCAAGCACGAGATCCGGAAATACGTCAAACGCCAGCGTCGCGTGCCACTGCCTGCGGGGGTCGATTTTTGGGACTTTGATTGCAGATTTGGCACCACACAAGACAATGCCACGGTCGTGCACTTTGCGACCATTACCGGCCTGATTGACGCAGTTGCCAACGACAGGGGCGATGTGTTTTATCTCGAACTGCTGGCCAAAAACGGCCATCGCAAAACCAGAGTTGAGGGCGACGGGGCGCGTTTATGACTACCCCCCTATTGAAAATAGTCTGGTACCGGGTCTATTTCTGAACTTGCACCATTTTCATGGCCGATGAAATCAGCGCCGACACTTCGGTCATGTTACTGGGCACGATCAACGTTGTGGTGGCGTCAGAGGCCACTTTGGAATAAGCGTCTACGGCCCGCTCAGCCACTTTGAGTTGCACCGCCTGATCGCCACCGGGCTGGCGAATGGCGGCTGCGATGCGCTCGATGGCACCCGCTGTGGCGTTGGCCACGGCTGTAATGGCAGCGGCTTCGCCAGCGGCTTTGTTGATCACCGCCTGCTTTTCGCCTTCAGAGCGGGCAATGAAGGCTTCACGTTCGCCAGTGGCAATGTTGATTTGTTCCTGGCGGCGGCCTTCCGAGGCGGCAATCAGGGCGCGCTTTTCACGCTCAGCCGTGATCTGCTGCTGCATGGCGTGCAGGATTTCTTTGGGCGGGGTCAAGTCCTTGATTTCATAGCGCAGCACTTTGACGCCCCAATTCAAGGCCGCCTCGTCAATCGCCTGCACCACCTGGGCGTTGATGATGTTGCGCTCCTCAAACGTTTTGTCCAGCTCCAGCTTGCCGATGACCGAGCGCAGCGAGGTCTGCGCAAGTTGCGAGATGGCAATGATGTAGTTGCTCGATCCGTAACTGGCGCGCATGGCGTCGGTCACCTGAAAATACAAAATACCGTCTACCTGCAACTGCGTGTTGTCGCGCGTGATGCAAACCTGGCTGGCGATGTCCAGCGGGATCTCCTTGAGCACATGCTTGTAGGCCACTTTGTCGATGAAGGGCATGAGGAAACTCAAACCCGGGGTCAACGTCTGGTGGTATTTGCCCAGCCGCTCGACCACCCAGGCGTGCTGCTGTGGCACGACTTTGACCGATTGGCTGATGAAGATCACCGCGACGACAAACAGGATGATGGCAATGGTCATTGATTTTCCAATTGATTTGTTAAAGTGAAAGAACGTTCATGCTGCGGGGCGCTTCGCTTGCGGGCATGCACGCCTCCCTAAATTTTCTCGACCACCAGGCGGCTGCCGATGACCTCCACGATTCGGTGCGCACCCGCTGAGGTCACCGTGCCGACAGTATGCGACACATTCCACTTGGCACCCCGGTAGTTCACCGTGCTGGTGCCGTCAGGTTGCCAGATATCCACCTGCACCGTCCCGCCAATGTCCAGGTTCACGTCACCATTGGCGCTGGCCGGGGCAGTGGGCGGTGCCCTGAGCTTGATGCTGCGCCAGACCAGCACCGAGCCACCACCCACCAGCGCGGCAATTGCCAGTTGGGCTGCGCTGCTGGCACCGGCGTGTGCCCCAATTGCCGCCGCGGCAAGGCCAATCGCCAGCATCAGCAGGTAAAAAGTGCCTGTCATCAATTCGACGGCAATGGCAGAACCGGCAAGAAGCCACCAGATGGAAGATTGGGCCATAGCGTCCTTGTGCGTTGATGATGAGACTGCGATCTGGGAGTATGTATCGCACGGACCACATTTTGAGACAAAAGGCAACCATCACAAGGGCATGGCGCCATTAATTCCTTACACTTCGCGGCTGTTTTGCATTTTTCACCTGCCCTGGCTGGAGCCCGTATGAAGTTTCGCTTTCCCATCGTCATCATTGACGAAGATTTTCGCTCTGAGAACACTTCCGGCCTGGGAATTCGCGCATTGGCTCAGGCAATAGAAGGTGAGGGGTTTGAGGTGCTGGGGGTGACGAGTTATGGTGACTTGAGCCAGTTCGCCCAGCAGCAAAGCCGCGCCAGCGCCTTCATTTTGTCGATAGACGATGAAGAGTTCACGCCCGGACCGGACCTGGATCCCGCCGTGCTGAACCTGCGCAAATTCATTGAAGAAGTGCGCCGCAAAAACCTTGACGTGCCCATTTATGTCTACGGCGAGACCAAAACCTCGCGCCATATTCCGAACGACATCCTGCGCGAATTGCACGGCTTCATTCACATGTTTGAGGACACCCCCGAGTTTGTGGCGCGCCACATCATCCGGGAAGCCAAAAGTTATCTGGAAGGCGTGCAGCCGCCGTTCTTCAAGGCGCTGCTGGATTACGCCGAAGACGGCTCATACTCCTGGCACTGCCCCGGCCACTCCGGCGGTGTGGCGTTTTTGAAAAGCCCGGTGGGCCAGATGTTTCACCAGTTTTTTGGCGAAAACATGCTGCGTGCTGACGTCTGCAATGCGGTTGAAGAGCTGGGCCAGTTGCTGGACCACGATGGTGCCATCGGTGCCAGTGAGCGCAATGCGGCACGCATCTTCAATGCCGACCACTGCTTCTTTGTGACCAACGGCACCTCAACCTCGAACAAGATGGTGTGGCACCACACTGTGGCGCCGGGCGATGTGGTGGTGGTGGACCGCAACTGTCACAAATCCATTCTGCACGCGATCATCATGACGGGCTCCATCCCGGTGTTCTTGAAGCCCACGCGCAACCACTTTGGCATCATTGGCCCAATTCCGAAAGAGGAGTTTGAGCCTGCCGCCATCCAGGCCAAGATCAAGGCCAACCCGCTGCTGAAAGGGGTAGATGCCAAAGCCGTGAAGCCACGGGTTTTGACGATCACACAATCCACTTACGATGGCGTGCTGTACAACACCGAGACCATCAAGGGCATGCTCGATGGCTATGTGGACAACCTGCATTTTGACGAAGCCTGGTTGCCCCATGCGGCGTTTCACCCGTTTTACGGCACCTACCACGCCATGGGCAAAAAACGCGCGCGCCCCAAGCATGCCGTGGTGTACTCCACCCAATCCATCCATAAACTGCTGGCTGGCATCAGCCAGGCCAGCCACGTGCTGGTGCAGGATTCTCAAACCGTCAAGCTGGACCGGCACCTGTTCAACGAAGCCTACCTGATGCACACCAG
>JANMVO010000637.1:0-3381 GCA_031392805.1 Rhodoferax sp.
GCGATTGCCGATGGCGTGAGCACCGGTGGCATGGGCAAAGAGGCCGCGCAAACCACCGTCACCAGTTTGGTTCGCGACTATTACGGCACGCCCGAGACGTGGGACACCACGGTCGCGTTGGACCGCATCATTGGCGCCCAGAACACCTGGCTGGCGGGCATCAACCGGCGCCGTCATCCAATTCTGGGCCTGACCACGCTCACGGCCCTGGTGCTGCGCGGGCAGTCCTACACGCTGGCGCATGTGGGCGATTCCCGCTGCTACCTGCTGCGCGCTGGCACAACCATCCAGCTGACGCAGGACCATGTGGTCAACCACTCTGATTTCAGACACCAGTTGCTGCGCTCGGTGGGCGCGCAAGACCATGTGGTGGTGGACTACCTGCAGGGCGATCTGCAGGTGGGCGACGTGTTTATGCTGCTCACCGACGGCGTGCACGGCAAGGTGCGCGAGCGGCAACTGGACAACTTTGCCGAACTTCCCAACGCGCAGGAGGCCAGCCAGAGCCTGGTGGACAGCGCCCTGGCCAGCGGCAGCGTTGACAACCTGACAGCGGTGGTGGTGCGTGTGCTGGGCCTGCTGGACGCCACGCTGCAGGATGTCAACCGCATCGCGCAAATTTTGCCGATCCCCCCGCGTCTCAAAGCAGGCGATGTGATGGACGGCCTCAGCGTGACCGCGCCGGTGGCCGACAACGGCGTCAATGTCCTGTATCAAGTCAGGGACCTTGAATCCCAAACCCTCTACGCGCTGAAAACCCTGAACCCGGCCCGCGCCCATGACGCCCAGGAACGCGCCATGCTGGCCCACGAGGCCTGGCTGGCCAAGCGCATGCAGTCAGGTGCCGCAGGGGACCATCTGGTCAGGCTGCATGAGCACCTGCCCAGCGGCAGTGCAAGAACCGCCTTTTACCTGCTGTACGAATGGCACAGTGGCGAGACCCTGCAGCAAATGCTGGAACGCAGGCAAAAGTTCAGTGCATCGCAAGTGGTCAGCCTGGCCCTGCAGGGGTTGAAAGCTTTGGGCCGGCTGCACCGCCAAAGCGTGGTCCACCGCGACGTCAAACCGGCCAACCTGCACCAGGGAGATGACGGTGTGTTGCGCCTGCTGGACCTGGGTGTGGCGCTGAGCGGACGCGAACCCGCCGCCATGCGCCAGCTGCATGCCGGCACGCCCAGCTATGTCAACCCCGAGCAATGGGGTTACAACGGCAAAGTCACTTCGGCGGGCGGTAAAAGCGGCACCGTTGACGACAACGCCCAGGAACTGCCCGATGCGCAAAGCGATTTGTTTGCCATGGGCGTGACGCTGTACCAGCTGCTCACCGGCAAACTGCCCTACGGCGAGGTACTGCCTTACCAGGTGGGCCGCTATTACCGCGACCCGACGCCGCTGAGCCGCCACAATCCCGAGGTGCCGATCTGGCTGGATCACGTGGTGCAGAAAGCCGTCGCGCGGGACAAGCGCTTGCGCTTCGAGACCGCCGAGGAGTTTTTGCTGGCGCTGGAGCGCGGTGCGTCACGCCCTTTGACAGCGCCCTCGGCCACGCCATTGATCCGGCGCGACCCCACGGCGCTGTGGAAGATGATCCTGGGCATCAGCGTGCTGTTCAATCTGCTGCTGGTTTACTGGCTGCTATTTTTGCCTAAATAGGGTTGTAGCCCTTGTATTTGTTGCTCTGGTAGCTACTACATTTGACGTAACTGACTCGCTTCACCTGGTCCTGTCATGACTTTATTCGCTATGACACTTTATTCAGTGCCATTAATCCCATGCGCAAAGCGCAAAAACTGCTTTGTAAGTACCTGCAGGCAAGGCGTCAAGGTCATGCGATGGTGCGACCCGGAATCGGACCGAAGCCATTGACGTGACTGATGTCTTTGGCCTTGTTCAGAAAATAGCGGTACTGATCCGGCAAGAGGTCGTACGGCGCTTTCTCGCCAAGCACCAATGCGGCATAAAGCGGCCAGTGTGGATTGGCCAGCGCCGGGCGGCCCACCATCAGCAGATCGACCTGGCCGCTGCGAATGATCTCATCGGCATAAACGGGGTCACTCAGGTTCCAGCTCACCGCCGTCTGAACGCCGGTCTCGGCCCGTATGCGTGACGCTGCGGGCACCATAAACCCGCGGTCTCCCCAGGGCACCAGGGCCTCGTCCGAGTTCATCCCCATGCTGATGTCAACCAGGTCCATGCCGTGCGCCGCAAGCGTTCGAACCAGCGAGATCGAATCCTCAAGCGTGTGGCTGTCCGGGTGAAAATCCGTGGCGCCAATGCGCACCGTCAACGGCAGGCGCTCTGGCCAGACCGCGCGAACGGCATCAAAAGTTTCGATCAGGAAGCGCGCGCGGTTTTCCGGACTGCCGCCATATTCATCGGTCCTGTTGTTGGACAGGGGTGACATGAAGCTGGCACCCAGAAAGCCATGCGCACAGTGAATTTCAAGCCACTCAAACCCGGCATCGAGTGCGCGTTGGGCTGCGTCGGCGTATTTTTGGTACACCGCGTGAATCTCGTCACGCGTCATGGTGAGTGCCGGGCGGGGGATACGGCCACCATAGGGGATATCTGATGGGCCGATGGATTGCCAGAAGTCTGGATGGTCTTTTTCAAGCTGCCGGTAGCCGTCCCACGGGCGTTCAAGACTGCCCTTGCGACCCGAGTGGCCGAGTTGCGCGCCGGGGACTGCCCCGACCGATTTTATAAAAGCGGTCACGCGCTGCAACGCCAGCGCCTGTTCATCTGACCACAGCCCGGCACACGCTGGCGTCATGCGACCCTCGGGCGAGACCGCCAGTTGCTCTACGACCACCAGCCCCGCACCCCCAACGGCACGGGCGCCCAGGTGAATCAGGTGCCAGTCGGTGACCACGCCGTCCGGGCCGCAGGCGTACTGCGTCATGGGCGATATCGAAATCCGGTTGCGCAGCCGGACGTTCTTGAGGACAAATTCGCTGAATAATCCAGTCATGGGGTGCTCTCGGTTGCTGGTGGGGTGATTCGCAATCCCGAATGAATCAGGCGCAAGTCACGAAGTATGCCCCACCACACCGGCGCCCCCCAGTGCCTCTGCGGCACCCGGCTCAAGGCCCACCGCCGCCAGCAAGACCAGCCTGCTTTGCCCCAGGGTCTCGCGCTTGAGCGGCCCATTCATGAAAGAGCCCGGCGACGGCCATAAGCGTATGGGAGCCGGGCTGGCGCCCCAGTATGATCAATCCCTTACCTCTCAATGCAGCCATAAAACTTTCTGACATGCTGGAAAACCTGACCCCTTTCCTGGTGCATTGGGGCATCACGACACTGTCGCTCTGGGTGGCCAGTCACATCTTCCGGGGTATCAGATTCACCGATACCCTGTCATTGATCGTCTCGGCACTTTTG
>JANMVO010000675.1:0-4180 GCA_031392805.1 Rhodoferax sp.
GGGGCCGTTGTGTTTCAGGGCTTCTTGGCGCCGGCGGCATCCTTCTTCATTGCGTCCTGCAGCGCCTTCATCGGATCGTTGTCGTCTTCCTTCTCTGCTTCCGCGGCCTCCGGCTGTGGCACGGTGCCATCGGCACTGGAAGCAGCACCTGCCGGGGCAGAGCTGCCCTGGCCGGGATTGGACGCCGTCGCGGCTGGCGCAGCGTTACCGCCCTCCATCTTTTCCAGATCTTCGCCGGCCTTTTTCAGATCCAGCACCTGCTCCTTGTCAAGAAATACGGTCACCGTCTCAGGCACGAATATCACGATGCCCACCAGGATGAGCTGCATCAGAACCCACGGAATGGCGCCCAGGTAAATGTCCTTGGACTCGACCTTGCGCGGCAGCGACTTGTTCTTGTACAGCGTGTCGGCGATACCACGCAGGTAGAACAAAGCGAAGCCGAACGGCGGATGCATGAAGCTGGTCTGCATGTTCACGCAGATCATCACGCCGAACCAGATCAAATCTATGCCCAGCTTGGCGGCGACGGGCGCGAGGAACGGGATGATGATGAAGGCGATCTCGAAGAAGTCCAGGAAGAAGGCCAGGAAAAAGATGAAGATATTGACGACGATCAGGAAACCCAGCTGGCCTCCCGGCAGCCCGGTGAGGAGATGCTCAATCCATCGGCCGCCTTCGACACCCTGGAACACCAGCGAAAAAACACGCGATCCGATCAGGATGAACACCACCATGGCGGTGATGCGCATCGTGCCCAGCATGGTGTCCTTGATCAGGGGCCAGGTCAGACGCCGGTGCAGCGCCGCCAGCACGAAAGCCCCCACCGCGCCCATCGCGCCGGCTTCCGTAGGCGTGCAGATGGCGGTAGAGATGCCCGGCAAGCCGCCCATGCTGCCCAGGACCAGGAAAATCAATATCGCCGAAGGAATAATGCCGCGCAGGCATCTTGCCCACAGCGCCCAGCCCTGCAAGGTACGGGCTTCCTTGGGCACGCCGGGCACATGGTTGGGCTTGACGCGCGACAGGACGAAGGTATACAGCGCAAACAGGATCACCTGTAGTATGGACGGGCCCCAGGCACCCTTGTACATGTCGCCAACCGAGCGGCCCAGCTGGTCTGCCAGCACCACCAGCACCAGCGATGGCGGCACCAGTTGCGTGATGGTGCCGGATGCGGCCAGCACGCCAGTCGCATAGCGCATGTTGTAGCCGTAGCGCATCATCACCGGCAGCGAGATCATCGCCATGGCGATCACCTGGCCGGCCACCGTGCCCGTGATGGCGCCCAGGATAAAGCCCACAATGATCACGGAGTAACCCAGGCCACCCTTGATCGGGCCAAACAGTTGACCCATGGAGTCCAGCATGTCCTCGGCCAGGCCACACTTCTCCAGAATCGAGCCCATCAACGTGAAAAACGGGATCGCCAGCAACAGGTCATTGGACAGAATGCCGAACACATTGAGTGGCAGGTTGGCCATGAAGCTGGCCGGAAACCAGCCCATATGGATCGCAAAAAAGCCGCAGAACAAGCCGAGTGCAGAAAGCGAAAACGCCACTGGAAAGCCAATCAGCATGATCAGGATCAGCCCGCCAAACATCATGGGGGCGAAGTTTTCCATCGTCATTGCAGCGGTCTTTCGTAATGCAGGTCCATCTCATAGGTGTGCGTCAGCCAGCCAACGCGCTTGATGATCTCGGAGAGGCCCTGCAAGAGCATCAACGTGAACCCCAGTGGCAACATCAGCATGGCCGGCCAGCGGATCAGGCCCCCGGCATTGTTTGACATTTCATGCGTCACGTACATGCGCAGGAACAGGGGGAAGGCGAAATAAAGCATCAGCGCCATCACCGGCATCAGGAAGAAAACCAGCCCGAACAGGTCTACCCATACTTTCGCGCGGGCGGACAGCATGCCGTACAGCACATCAACCCGGACATGCTCATTGACCCGCAGCACCTGGGCCGCGCCCAGCATCACGCAGGCCGCAAACAGGTACCACTGGATTTCGAGCCAGCCATTGGAGCTGTAATCGAAGGTGTAGCGGATGATGGCGTTGAGGGCGCTGATAAAGCAGGAAAAAATGACTGCCCATTTTGCAAAGCCACCGAACACGTCAGTAAGCCAGTCAATGGCACGGGCCAGTGTCAGGAGTGGCTTCACGGTGATGTTCTCGCGCAGGCATCGCTCGGGCATGCAGCTGGAGAGCATCGGCAGCAATCAACGGAGCGTGAAGTTAGGGTCATAGTTTCTTCCAAGGGGATACGGGATTCGGTGCACGCGCAAGGCCAAACGCAAGCAAAAATTCTAGCGCGACTATAAACCCTCGCTGCGCACCCGCCCACCGTGTTATCCCGTAGCGTGCACGATCTGGATCAATAATCGAGCATGTCTCCTGCATCCCCCCCTTCCACGCCATCACCGCTGCCCGGGCCTGCGTCCGCGTCATTCGCGTCCATTGACTCCCCGGCCATGCGCCAGGCCGGGCGCGACGTGCTGTCGCTGGCGCTGATGGACGCGCGCAACCACACCCTGCATGTACTGGCCCAGTTTGAGAGTGCGTCAAGTGGCCCGGGCTTTGCGGTGCCCAAGCGGCCAGAATTCAACCCGCCGCTGTGGACCCTGGGGCACATTGGCTGGTTTCAGGAGTGGTGGATTGCGCGCAACCTGCAGCGTCACCAGGGGCTGCGGGCTGATCCTGCCTCGGCGCGGCTGGCGTCGGTCGAGCCCAAAGGCGATCACTGGTGGAACCCCGCGACGGCACCGCATGACAGCCGCTGGACACTTGATTTGCCACCGTTGCCGTCTACCAAGGGCTACCTGCTCGATACGCTGGAGTCCACACTGGAGCTTCTGGAAAAAACACCCGATGACGACGCGGCCCTGTACTTTTACCGGTTGGCGTTGTGCCATGAAGACATGCGCGGCGAAGAATTGATTGTGCTGGCCCAGGCGCTGGGTTTGCCAATGCAACTGACCCTGCCCGGCCCGGTGGCACCACGCGAGCCGATGCTGGTGCCCGCCATGCGCTGGATGATGGGGAGTACGGGCGGTACTGCGCCAGACCCGGGATTTGCGTTCGACAACGAGCAGCCCGCATTTGAAGTGCAGGTGCCAGAGTTTGAAATTGATGCTCAGCCCGTCACCTGGGCTCAGTTTGTGGAATTTGTCGATGACAGCGGCTATGACCGTGCCGAGTTGTGGCAACCGGGTGGCTGGCAATGGCTGCAGGAAAAAGCCGCCGATGCAAGCCAGGATGGGGGCCGCCGTGGCCCGCGCTATGTAGACCAGATTGGCGTGGCCAGCGGCGCGGTGATGCAAACACGTTTTGGCAAACCCATGCGCATGCTGGGTGGTCAAAGCGCCACCCACGTCACCTGGTGGGAGGCCGATGCCTGGGCGCGCTGGGCCGGCCGACGCCTGCCGGCCGAGGTCGAATGGGAAGTGGCCGCCCATACGGCCCTGCGGCGCGGCTGGCGCTGGGGTGACGTGTGGGAGTGGACCGGCACCAGCTTCAGGGGCTATCCCGGCTTTGCGCCCGGACCCTGGCGCGAATACTCAGAGCCATGCTTGGGTACCCACAAAGTGCTGCGCGGCGCGTCATTTGCCACGCGTTCGCGCATGAAAAATCCTAAATTCCGCAACTTTTGTTTGCCTGAACGGGATGATATGTTTTGCGGGTTTCGCACTTGCACGCTGTGAAATGCTATTTAAATAATATCTAAGTATGTATATGGGATAAGGGCTACAGCCTATTTTGTCTCTGAAATGTTGTCGCGGCTCCGAAGTGTCAGGCGCAGTCCGCCCGTGAAAAATTGCTTGGGATCGGTGTGGATTTTTTGGTGGTTCGCTGCTAAATGCCACTGAAAAAAACATCCCTCGCTCAACTACCCCCGCCGCAAATCCCGTGTAAACGGAAACTCCCGGCTCCCCGCCACGTTGATCGTGGCGGGTGGCACGTTCATGACGCCGGGCGTGTGGCCCATGGCTGTGAAGCGGGACAGGCGGCGGCTTTCGGCTTCGAATGAGTTGACCGGGAAGGTGTCGTAGCTCAGGCCGCCGGGGTGGGCCACAAAGTACTGGCAGCCGCCGATGGAGCGCTTCATCCAGGTGTCCACGATGTCAAAGGTCAGCGGGGCATGGGTGCCGATGGTGGGGTGCAGGCTGCTGGGCGGG
>JANMVO010000677.1:0-3758 GCA_031392805.1 Rhodoferax sp.
CAACACGCTGGTGCTGCGGCTGGTGGCAACGGAAACCTTGGCCGACATTGGCGAAATCTTTGCCATGTTCAGCCCCAGCTTCATGGCCGAGGGCCGCGAGTTCCATGAAGAGCAAGAGCGCGACTGGAGCGGAGTCAGCCATTGGGGCACTGATGCGGCCGATGACAAAGCGCAAGGCTAAGCTATGCGCTACATGCTCGACACCAACATTTGCATCTACATCACCAAACGCCACCCACCGCAAGTGCTCAAACGACTGGAGGCCTTGACGCAAGGCAGCGCGGTGATGTCGGTCGTCACTTACGCCGAAATGCGCGCCGGGCTGGAGATGCAAAATGCCAACCGCGTGCAGGACGAACGCGTGCTCGCGCTGCTGATAAGCCGCATTCCCGTGCTGCCCTTCACTGAAACCGATGCAATAAGTTTTGGCGTCCTGCGCGCCGCCGTGCGTGACCGCCGCCGCGACACCATGGACCGCCTGATTGCCGCCCACGCAGTGAGCGTCGGCGTCACCCTCGTTACCAACAACGAAGCGGATTTCACGGACTACCCCGGCCTGATGGTCGAAAACTGGGCGCGCTCCGCCTGAACGCCATCTGGACTTTTTAGTCAAGTCGGCAAGTTAAGTACAAAAATACAAACACAAGACCCATGGCCAAACTTGACTTCCCCGGCTTTGAAAAGCACCTCTCTGCCTTTGAATTCGCCCGCCTGTTTCCTGTGCAAGCCGCGTGTGGTGTGCTCCATGGGCCTGATTTCTGAATGAACCCAATGCCCGTATTCAATCAAGAACATCTCAAACAGGTTCGCTTCAAGCAGCTTTTTAACGAATTGGGCTGGGACTTGCCCGCCCAGCAGCAGCCCTACAGCGTAGCGGTGGGTAACGACACCTGGCAGCTCGACGCAGTGGCCGTTAAAAAAGGCGTACAGGTGCTGCAGTGCCGCCCCGACGCAGACGGGCGCCTGCCAGACTACGCCACGCGCCAAAAAATTGAACGCAAGATCACCCCCGATGTGCGGGAGCACCTGATCGTTTTTACCGACACAGCCCAAACAAGCCAAATTTGGCAATGGGTGTCTCGCCTGCAGGGTAAAACAGCGCAATACCGTGAGGTAAATTTCCGAAAAGGCGAAGCCCCTGAACTGCTGGCGCAAAAACTCAGCCGCCTGCACTTCACACTGGACGAAGAAGAACTGCTCACCGTGCTGGGCGTGGCCCAGCGGCTGGACGATGCGGCGCCGCGCGAGAAGGTTACCAAAAAGTTTTATGGTGAGTTTGAAAAGCAGCGCAAAGCGTTCGCTGAGTTCATTGACGGCATCCCGCTAACCGGTAAAGACATCAGCGAAGACCAGCGCTGGTACACCGCCGTCCTCATTGATCGGCTGATGTTTTTGTGGTTTCTGCAAGAAAAAAGTTTTCTGGACGGCAAAAAAGACTATTTGCAATCGCGTCTGGCGGGGCATCTTGAAGCCAAGCTGGATGTCAGTTTCTATAAAAGCTTTCTCGCCCCCTTGTTCTTTCGCGGCTTTGCCGAGGAGCGCACTGCTGCCAACCGCACCAGTATCGAAGCCGCGTTTGGCAACGTGCCCTATTTGAACGGCGGCTTGTTCGCTCAGCATCAATTAGAGCAACGCTACGGCGAAGCTCTGGACGTGGCTGATGCCGCATTCGTCAAACTCTTCGCCTTCTTTGACGAGTGGGAATGGCACCTGGACGAGCGCCCGCTCAAAAGCGGCAAAGAGATCAATCCCGACGTGCTGGGCTACATCTTCGAGAAGTTCGTCAACCAGAAGCAGATGGGGGCCTACTACACCAAGGAAGACATCACCGACTACATCGGCAAAAACACCATCATTCCCTGCCTGCTGGCCAAAGTTCGCACTGAGCACCCGACCGCCTTTGATAATTTGGCATGGCCCCTGCTGCAGCACAGCGGTGACACCTACATCTACCCCGCCATGCTCAAAGGCATGCCCCCTCTCCCTCTGGGAGAGGGTTGGGGTTAGGGCTCTTCCGCAGGGTTGTCAAGCTACCCGCCAGAAATCGCCGCAGGCCTGGACACCGAAGCCCCTGACCTGCTGGCCCGCCGCAAACCCTGGAACAAGCACGCTGACGATACCGTCAGCCTGCCTACCGAAATCTGGCGCGAGACCATTGCCCGCCACCAGCGCACGCGTGAAGTGCGCGCCAAGATCAAAGCGGGTGAACTGCACGACGTGGGTGACCTCATCACCTACAACCTTGATATTCGCCAATTTGCGCAAGACCTCATTGAGCGCTGTACTGACGTAGCCTTGCTCAAAAGCTTCTGGTTCGCGCTGGCGGGCCGCCTGCCGCGCAAAAGCAACGAGAAATTCCGCCACGGCCTGAGCGTGCTGGACCCCACTTGTGGTTCCGGTGCTTTTTTGTTTGCCGCGCTGAACATCTTGAAGCCACTCTACGACGCCACGCTGCGCACCCTGCAGGCCGTGCGCAGCGACGCATTGATTGCAGGTGACAAACCCCACCCTGAAAAATGGGCTGAAGTAGACGAACTGCTGGCCCGCTTTGCCGCTGCGGGTTCGGAGCGTGCGCAAGATTACGCCGTCATCAAACACATCATCGTCAACAACCTGTACGGCGTTGACATTGAAGAGCAGGCCACCGAAATCGCCAAGCTGCGCCTCTTCCTCAAACTCGTCGCCCTGCTGGAGCCGGGCGACGACATTGAACCGCTGCCGGATATCGACTTCAACATCCGCCACGGCAATACGCTGGTGGGTTATGCCACGGCAGACGAAACTGAAAAGGCCGTCAAAGGCGCAAGCCAGGCCAACCTCTTCAGCGACGCATGGGAAGACATTCGTATTCGCCTGACGGCTGTTGAGCAGCAGTACAACAACTTTCAGATTCAACAAGTGCAGCGCGGTGGCCATGTTTCACCCGCCGACAAACAGGCGCTGGTCGATACGCTGGCGGAACTGGAGGAAATGCTGAACTACCACCTGGCCAGAGAGTACGGCATCAACACCACCAAAACCGCTGACTATGAAAAGTGGAAAGCCAGCCACCAACCGTTTCACTGGTATGTGGACTTTTATCCGCTGATGACTATAGGCGGCTTTGATGCCGTTATTGGGAATCCGCCGTATGTAGAAACCGCGGAAGTGGTTGATGAGTATCAACCACGAGGCAATGAGCTTTGGGGGACCGGCAATCTTTTTTCTGCTTGCACTTGGCGCTTTTCGGAACTACTAAAGACAACCGGGTACTTCAGTGTCATCGTGCCAATCAGCGCAACTTCAACCCCACGGATGTCGCCGCTAACAGAATTCATCCAAAAGCGGTTTAAAGAGGTTTGGGTGAGTTCATACGCGGTCAGGCCAGCAAAATTGTTTGTTGGTGTTGATATGAATTTGTCCATCTTGACGGGAGGTGGATTGGGTACGTCTTCCCCTCGCAGCGCTTACTCGACACACTATTTGCGCTGGAATAGCGAGCAACGCGATGCGTTATTTCAGACCCTTGGGTACTTGCCGGTTACAACCTTAAGATTGAAGTTGGGTGATTCAATAGCAGCAGCGATTGATAAAAAAGTGAGCGCCGATAAGCCGTTTGAACATCGAGCTCTCCTGTCAGGGTCGCCGCTTGATGGATTTATTTATGTCCATAGTGGGGGCAGATATTTTCGAAAATGCGCATTTGATCGGATATCGAATGAATACAAACCACTCCGACTTCCTTGGGGGTGGCGTAATGCAGTTGCTGCAGCTTTGAG
>JANMVO010000686.1:0-10900 GCA_031392805.1 Rhodoferax sp.
CGCCTCAAACAAGGACGCGCCCTTTTCGGTGTGGACATGAAAATTGTCGACCCCGACGGCCATGAGTTGCCGTGGGACGGCAAAGTGTATGGCGACTTGCTGGTCAAGGGGCCATGGATCATCAGCGAATATTTCAAAGGAAAAGACGAAAAAGGCGACTCCCCGCTGGTGGACGGCTGGTTCCCGACTGGCGACGTCGGCACGATTGACGCCGACGGCTACTTGCAAATCACGGATCGCAGCAAAGACGTGATCAAGTCGGGTGGCGAGTGGATCAGCTCGATCGACGTGGAAAACATCGCCATGGCTCATCCGGCCGTGGCGATGGCGGCCTGCATCGGCATGCAGCACCCCAAGTGGGACGAGCGGCCCATCATCGCGGTGGTGAAGAAACCCGGCGCTGAAGTGACACGCGATGAACTCATCGCCTTCTTTGACGGCAAGACCGCGAAGTGGCAGGTCCCCGACGATGTTGTGTTTCTCGACGCCATTCCGCTGGGCGGTACCGGCAAGATGCAAAAGACTAAGCTCAGGGAACTGCTGAAGGACTACAAATTGCCTGGCGTTTGAACAAGGCGATTGCGTTTAGGGATTGCGCATTTGCGATGTGTTATTGCGAAGTATTTTTGCGCGGCGCAGGGAGTCGCCATTTTTTGTTCTCTTTGATACGCAGTGACTCAGTGTGAGTCGCGTGGGAGATTCACGGTGCGGGAAATCCCTTGCGTTGCCATGCTCAAATTCTTGTATCCTGACGCCTTGTTGACTGATTGAAACCCCCGGAGATTTTTATGAAATTTGTAATGAAGTTTGTTGCAGCGACCACAGCCGTTTTGAGCGTCGGCGGCGCACTGGCCCAGCAAGGCCAAACCGTCAAGATTGCCTTTATCGATCCGCTGTCTGGACCCTTTGCCAATGTGGGGCAAAACCAGCTAAAAAGCTGGCAATTTGCGGCAGAGCGCCGGAGCGGTGCCAAAAATCCGGCGGGTGTGAAGTTTGAAGTCACCGGGTTCGATAACAAAGGGTCTCCGCAGGAAAGCCTGAATTCCCTCAAAGCCGCCATTGACCAGGGCTTCCGCTACGTGACCCAGGGCAATGGCTCAGGTGCCGCCCTCGCAATCTCCGACGCCGTGGCCAAGCACAACGAACGCAACCCCGGCAAGGAAGTCGTGTACTTTAATTACGCTGCGGTAGACCCGTCATTGACCAACGAAAAATGTAACTACTGGCATTTCCGCCTTGATGCCGACACGACAATGAAGATGGAAGCCTTGACCGCGTTCATGAAAGACCAGCCCAAGGTCAAAAACGTGTATCTGCTGAATCAGAACTATTCCCACGGTCAGCAGGTGGCCCGTTATTTCAAGGAAGACATTGCACGCAAGCGCCCTGACGTGAAGATTGCCGGCGAAGACCTGCACCCGATTGGCCAGGTGAAAGACTTTGCGCCCTATGTGGCCAAAATCAAGCAGTCGGGTGCGGACACCATCGTCACCGGCAACTGGGGCGCGGATTTGACACTGTTTGTCAAGGCGCTCAACGACGCCGGCCTCAAGCTGCCCATGTACACCTACTACGCACAGGTTACCGGCACGCCCACGGCGCTGGCGGCAGGGGGTGACAGCGAGGTGTATGTGGTTAGTTATGCGCATGCCAACCACACTGGCGACATTGGTGCCATGTCTGCGGACTTCAAGAAGAAGTTCAACGACGACTACTACACCTATGCCACCTACAACGGCATCAACCTGATGGGCGCGGCGATGGCCAAGGCCAAGTCGGTGGATCCGACCAAAGTGGCCGCAGCACTCGAAGGCCTGTCGGTCAAGAGCTTTGGTGGCGATGTGCAAATGCGCAAGTCGGATCACCAGTTGCAGCAGTCGATGTTTGTGACGAAGTGGCAAAAAGTGGATGCTAAAAACCCCTACAGCGTGGAGAACACCGGCTACACCTTTGTGCCGATCAAGCAGATGGATCCTTATGTGTCAAGTACGCCTACCAGTTGCCAGATGAAGCGCCCGGCCTGAGATTGGTTCGGCCATCCCGGCCGCGTCCGCATCCAAACGCCGGACAACGTTGCTGTTGACCCGGCGTTTTATTTTTGTCATATTATTTCCCGCGTTATCTACCGGCTCTTTGTTCGTCAGATTGTTCCGGTTTTTGTGACGGCCATGCAGGCCGTTGGCTTTGATAAAAATTTACCACGTCACGGGCACGCCATGGAGTTCTACACCATTTCACTGCTGAACGGCATCAGTTACGGTCTGCTGCTGTTCATGCTGAGTTCCGGGCTGACCTTGATTTTCAGCATGATGGGTGTTCTGAATTTTGCACATGCATCCTTCTACATGCTGGGGGCGTACTTTGCCTACACCGTGACTTCAGTCGTCGGCTTCTGGCCGGCCTTGCTGCTGGCACCCTTGCTGGTAGGTCTGGTAGGGGCGGCATTTGAGCGGTATTGCCTGCGTCGGGTTCACAAGTTCGGGCATGTGCCCGAGCTTCTCATCACCTTTGGTCTGAGTTACATCATTCTGGAACTGGTGCAACTGGTGTGGGGGCGCAGCTCCGTTGACTACCGTGTCCCTGTGGCGCTTGATGGTCCCCTGTTCACCCTGTTCGGCACCCAGTTTCCGATATACCGCGCCTTCATGATGGCGGTTGCCTTGTTGATGCTGGTGACCCTCTGGCTATTGCTCACACGCACCCGGATCGGCCTTGTCATTCAAGCGGCTTTGACCCATCCCCAAACGGTGGAAGCTTTGGGCCATAACGTGCCCCGTGTCTTCATGCTGGTGTTTGGCGGAGGCTGTGCGTTGGCCGGTCTGGCGGGCGTGATAGGCGGCAATGCCTATGTCACCGAGCCGAGCATGGCGTTCTCGGTGGGCGGCGTTATTTTTGTGGTGGTGGTGGTGGGTGGCATGGGTTCTCTTGCCGGGGCTTTTCTGGCCTCGCTTTTAATTGGCATTCTCCAGACTTTTGCGGTGGCCATCGACGCTTCCATCATGTCGGCGCTGCAAACGCTTGGAGTGATGCTGACGCCCTCAACCTTCGGCTATGCCCTGTGGAAGCTCAAGCTCAGCCAGGTGGCACCGATCCTGCCCTACCTGTTTCTGGTGCTGATTCTTATCTTCCGGCCCAAGGGTCTTCTTGGCAGGCGGGAGGGCTGATTCATGAGTAGCAACATGCAGCCTGTGAAGCAGTTCAATCTCGGTCGCGTGGTGGTCTGGAGCCTGTTTGCCCTGGTCCTGTTGGTCGCGCCCCTGCTTTTTACCAGCAGTCTGAGCCAGACCATGCTCAGTCAAATGGGCATAGCCATCATTGTTTGCCTCAGCTATAACATTCTTTTCGGGCAGGGTGGCATGTTGAGCTTCGGGCATGCGGTCTACTCGGGCATGGGCTCGTTTCTGGCGATTCACACCTTGAATCTTGTGACCGGTGGACTGCCTTTGCCGGTGAGCCTGATTCCGATTGTTGGCGGCCTGTCAAGCGTGCTGGTGGCCATCCTGTTGGGTTGGGTCACCACCAAGAAGGCGGCAACGCCCTTTGCCATGATCACCCTGGGCATTGGCGAGCTGGTGTGGGCCATGTCGCTGATGTTTCCGGAGTTCTTTGGGGGCGAAGGCGGCGTATCGGGCAACCGTGTGGCCGGTGCCAAAACCTTCGGCATCACTTACGGGCCGCAGATCCAGCTGTACTACCTGATTGCGGTCTACACCTTCATCTGCACGGGCCTGATGTTTGCGTTCACCCGTACGCCGCTGGGGCAAATGCTCAATGCCGTGCGTGACAACCCGGAGCGGGTGGAGTTTGTGGGCTATGACACTCAGAAGGTACGCTACATCGCCTTCATTGTGGCGGCATTTTTTGCCGGCATATCGGGGGGTCTGGCTGCATTGAATTTCGAAATCGTCACCTCCGAAGTGGTCAGTGGAAACCGCTCAGGTGCCTACCTGTTGTTCACATTTCTGGGCGGTGCCACGTTTTTCTTCGGGCCGATCATTGGTGCCGTTCTCATGGTGCTGGCGTTTGTGCTGCTTTCAGAGTTCACCAAGGCCTGGCTGCTTTACCTGGGGTTGATTTTCCTGTTCATGGTGATGTATGCACCCGGTGGTGTCGCATCTTTGATCATGATGAATTTGCGAGTCGCTTCGTTTGGGCACCTGCGCAAGCTCTGGATAAATTATCTGGTACTCGCGGTCACGGCACTGCTGGTGCTGATTGGCGCCGCGGCCATGATCGAGATGACTTACCACCTGCAACTGAATGCTGCACTCGGGTCCGAGTTGAAGTTTCTGGGCACAAGCCTTGACTCAAAAGGGATGGGCAGCTGGGCAGGCTCAGCCATAGTGATGGTGACTGGCGTGGGCCTGTTTGAAGTATGCCGAAGGCGGTTTGCCCGTAGCTGGAGCCGTATTCAAGCAAGCATTGAAATAGAAATCAAACGGAGGGAAGCGTTATGAGCTCGGGAGCCACCTATGCTTTGGAACTGAAGGACCTTCGCAAGAGTTTTGGCAAGACGGAGATTATTCGCGGCATCAATTTGGGCATTCGGGCGGGCGAGCGGGTCGGCATCATCGGCCCAAACGGCGCTGGCAAGTCAACCTTGTTCAACCTGATCAGTGGCCGGTTTGAGCCCACCAGCGGCGAGGTGCTGCTCAACGGACGGCGTCTTAACGGTAAAAAACCGTTTGAGATCAACCGCATGGGTTTGAGCCGCAGCTTTCAGATCACCAATATTTTTCCAAAGCTCAGTGTGTTCGAGAATTTACGCTGTGGGGTGCTGTGGAGCCTGGGCTATAAATACACTTTCCTCAAGTTCTTGGCCGATCTGACGGATGCGAATGACCGGGCCAATGAGCTGATGCAAATGGTCAAGCTGGATAAAAAGCGTGACATACTGGCCATGAACCTGACCTATGCCGAACAGCGCGCGCTTGAGATTGGCATCACCATCGCGGGCGGTGCCAGCACCATTCTGCTGGACGAGCCCACCGCAGGCATGAGCAAGTCCGAGACCAGCCGTTTTATCAAACTGATCAAAGACGTGACCCTCGGAAAAACGCTGTTGACCGTGGAGCACGACATGGGCGTTGTCTTTGGCTTGGCAGACAAAATTGCCGTGGTGGTTTATGGCGAGCTGCTGGCCTATGATGTGCCCGAAGCGGTGCGTGCAAACCAGCGGGTGCAGGAGGCTTATTTGGGTTCTTCGGTGGCGGATGCCCAGGTCGTTGAAAACTCATGAGCTCCCAGGTTCGTCACTGCGTGTTCTCTCTGCCCCCTGCGGGGGCCATGCCTTCCTCGGGACGGCGCTGCGGAGTCTTATCATGCTGAAAATCGACAATCTGCAGGCGTTCTACGGCAAAAGCCATGTGCTGCATGGCGTTCACTTTGAGGTGCAGGCAGGGGAGATTGTCGCGCTGTTGGGGCGCAATGGCTCGGGCCGGTCCACCACCGCCAAAGCCATCCTGGGCTTGGTGGACTGCCAAGGTTCTATAGTCTGGAAAGGGCAGCAGATACTGGGCAAGAAGACTTTTGAAATCGCGCATTTGGGCGTTGGTTACGTGCCCGAGAGCCGTGATATTTTCCCCAACTTGACAGTTGAACAGAATTTGTATCTGGGGCAAAAAAACGCCCACAAAACCGGTCGCTGGTCGCTCGGCGACATGTACCAGATGTTTCCGCGTCTCAAAGAACGCCAGCACACCGAAGCCGGCGTGATGTCGGGCGGCGAGCAGCAAATGCTGACCCTGTGCCGCACTCTGATGGGCGACCCGGACCTCATCATCATCGACGAGCCCACTGAAGGGCTTGCGCCTAAAATCGTTGAGCTGGTCGCGCAGTATCTGAAAGAGCTCAAGCGGCGGGGAATTTCCGTGCTGCTGATCGAGCAAAAGCTGACCATTGCCATGGCCATTTCTGACCGCTGTCTGGTTATGGGACATGGCAGCATTGTGTTCACGGGGACTCCAAACGAGTTGCGCGCAGATCGGGAAACACGCAAAGAATGGCTGGAGGTTTAAAGTGTCTCTTCCAAGCGCGACATAACCGGCTGCTGTCGTTCGGTATTGTTTCTACAATCAAAATAAGCGTACGACCGTTCTATTTTTCTTATAAAGGATTGCAAGCATGACTGCTGAGTACAAAGTTCACGGCGACGTTGCCGTGATTACCATGAACAACCCGCCGGTGAATGGCTTGGGCCTTGCTACACGACAGGGAATTGCTGACGGTCTGGCCAAAGCCAATGCCGACGCGGCAGTTAAATCCATCGTCATCACGGGTGCTGGAAAAGCCTTTTCGGGCGGTGCCGACATCAAGGAGTTTGGCTCACCCAAAGCATTGCAGGAGCCCAACCTGCTGAGCGTGATCCTTGCGGTTGAAAACTCAGCAAAACCTGTGGTCGCCGCGATTCATTCGGTCTGTATGGGCGGTGGCCTGGAGTTGGCCTTGGGTTGCCATTACCGAATCGCAGCCCCGGGCTGCAACATGGCTCTGCCCGAAGTCAAACTGGGCCTGATTCCCGGTGCCGGTGGCACGCAGCGCCTGCCACGTGTGCTGGGCGTGGAAGTGGCGCTGAACATGATTGTGAGTGGCGAGCCCGTGAAGAGTGAGATGTTGGCCATGCTGCCCGGTCAAAAACTATTCGACAAAATGGCGGCGTCTGCCGAGTCGCTGGCTGAAGAAGCCGTAACGTATGCCAAGTCGGTGGCGGCCGCGCGGCCGCTGCCACTGGTACGCAACCTGCCGTGCAAGCACCCGCTGGGCGACGCCTACTTCCAGTTTGCACGCAATATGGTCAAGGGCATGTCAAAGAACTTCCCTGCGCCCGCAAAATGCGTGGATGCTGTTGAGTCGGCCACCAAGCTGAAGTTTGATGCCGGCATGGCTGCAGAGCGTGAGGTGTTCATCAACCTGATGTGGACACCTGAGAGCAAAGCACTGCGCCATCTCTTCATGGCCGAGCGCGCAGCGTCAAAAATCCCTGATGTCCCGGCGGACACGCCACAACGAGCCATTAACTCTGTAGCAGTCATCGGTGCGGGCACCATGGGCGGCGGCATCTCGATGAACTTTCTGAACGCTGGCGTACCTGTGAAAATGCTGGAAATGAAACAGGAGGCGCTGGACCGTGGCATTGCCACCATTCGCAAGAACTACGAATCCCAGGTCAAAAAAGGCAAGCTCAAACAGGACAAGTACGAGCAGCGCATGAGCCTGCTCACCACGACGCTCAACTACGATGACCTCAAGGGTGCCGACATGGTGATTGAAGCGGTGTTCGAAGAGATGGGCGTCAAGGAGGCCGTGTTCAAAGAGCTGGACCGGGTGATGAAGCCAGGTGCCATTCTGGCGTCCAATACATCAACCCTGGATGTGAACAGGATTGCGTCCTTCACCAAGCGGCCGCAGGACGTGGTCGGCATGCATTTCTTCAGCCCTGCCAACGTTATGAAGCTGCTCGAAGTGGTGCGAGGTGAGAAAACGGCGAAGGACGTGTTGGCAACCGTCATGGGCGTAGCCAAAAAAATCAAGAAAACCGCCGTGGTCTCAGGCGTGTGCGATGGTTTCATTGGCAACCGCATGGTTGAACAGTATGGGCGCCAGGGCGGCTTTTTGCTGGACGAAGGTTGTACACCGGCGCAGGTGGACAAGGCCATCGAGAAATTCGGTTTTGCCATGGGGCCGTTCCGCATGGGCGACCTGGCGGGCAACGATATTGGCTGGGCCATCCGCAAGCGCCGCGTCGTCGAAAAGCCCGACATGATTTACAGCAAAACGGCTGACCTGCTGTGCGAAATGGGGCGCTTTGGCCAGAAGACCGGTGCCGGTTGGTACGACTATGCGCCGGGCAAGCGCGACGCCATTCCGAACGCCGCAGTGGTCAAAATGATTGAAGACCACCGCAAGGCGAAAGGCATCACGCCGCGCAAAGTGTCTGACGAAGAAATTGTCCAGCGTCTGGTTTACTCACTGGTCAACGAAGCCACCCGCATTCTGGAAGAAGGCATTGCCTCCAAGGCCAGTGACATCGACATGGTCTACCTGATGGGTTATGGCTTCCCGATTTACCGGGGTGGTCCAATGAACTACGCGGATCAGGTCGGCTTGTTCAACGTGGTCCAAAGCATGAAGCGCTTTGCCAAAAACCCGCTGGATGATGCGAAATTCTGGGAGCCCGCACCGCTTCTGGCCAAATTGGCCGCAGAAGGCAAGACGTTTAACTGACCACTTTTGACACTGCAATGATCAGAAAAATTCTGGTCGGCCTGTTGGTAGCCGTTATTTCGCTGGTAGCGGTATTGGGCTTTAACACCTTGCGCAAAGGTTCGCGCCAGCTTGACGTGCCCGCCATTGCGGTTTTGCAGGTCGATGAGGCAGGCGCTTCTACCCGGCTGGGGGAAGCGGTGCGCCTGCACACCGTGTCTTCGCGTGACGATGCCGTGCTGAATGCAGATCAGTTCAGGCAATTGCACCTGCTGTTGGCCCAGCGTTTTCCAAAGGCACACGCCTCGCTCACGCGCGAGGTGCTGGATGACCTCAGCCTTCTCTACACCTGGCAAGGCTCCAATTCCAAGGCACAAGCTATTTTGCTGATCGCCCATCAGGACGTCGTGCCAGTGGCCCCGGGAACCGAAAAAGACTGGTTGGTAGACGCATTTTCCGGGCAATTCAAGGGCGGATTCGTTTGGGGTCGTGGTGCATGGGACGACAAAGGCAATCTGATAGCGCAGTTGGAGGCCGTGGAGATGCTGGTGGCCAGCGGTTACAAGCCCGAACGCACGGTCTACCTGGCCTACGGTGCTGACGAAGAAGTTGGCGGGCTGCGTGGTGCTGCCCGCATTGCAGCCAGATTCAAGGAACGCAAGATTCAACTTGCTTTTGTCATTGACGAAGGGTTGCTGATCACCGAGGGCGTTGTGCCCGGTCTGGCAAAACCTGCGGCACTGATCGGGATTGCAGAGAAGGGCCGCTTGGCGGTGGTGTTGAAAATGGCTGTCACGCCGGGTCACGCTTCCATGCCTCCCCCCAAAGGGACTAGCGTGATCGCCATGATGAGTGCCGCGCTCAAGCGCATTGATGATGACCAGTTGCCGGGCGCAATTCGAGGTGTTGCGGGCGAAATGTTCGCGACGCTGGCCCCAGAAATGAGTGGCTTCTCACGGGTGGCATTGTCCAATTTGTGGTTGTTTGGCCCAATCGTGCAAAAGCAGTTGGAGGCGGGTGCCGCCACCAACGCGATGTTGCGCACGACCACCGCGCTGACCATTGTGAACGCAGGCACCAAGGAGAATGTCTTGCCTGGATACGCCGAGGCAACAGTTGACTTTCGGTTGCTGCCGGGTGACACCAAAGTGATGGTGATGGACCGCGTGAAAAGCCAGTTAACCGAGACTGCAGGCCGGGACAAATTTGAACTGTTCGCTTTGCCGGGCGCGATGGACGCCTCCAAGGTCGCCTCCACGGATTCCGCCCCATACCAGTTGATCAACCGCACCGTGCGCGAGGTGTTTCCGGGCACCCTGGTGGCTCCGGGTCTTATGATTGGGGGAAGCGACTCAATTCACTTCGGCGAGGTCAGCAATCATATTTTCAAGTTTTCACCCGTGCGCGCCAAACCGGAAGATTTGCCGCGCTTCCACGGAACCAATGAGCGTATTTCCTCAGCCAATTTGGCCGAGATGATCCGCTTTTATCACCGCTTGATCACCAAGGGTGCCGAGGCATCCTGACACCAACCACCACTAGGAGTCACCATGACATCAGCCGTAATCGTATCCACCGCCCGCACCCCGCTTGCCAAAAGCTGGAAAGGCTCTTTCAACATGACGCACGGTGCCACTCTGGGTGGCCATGCGGTCGAACACGCCGTCAAGCGTGCCGGCATTGAAGGTGGCGAAGTCGATGACGTCATCATGGGCTGCGCCAACCCCGAGGGTGCCACCGGTGCCAACATTGCGCGCCAGATTGCCTTGCGTGCCGGCCTGCCGATCACAACATCTGGCATGACGGTGAACCGCTTCTGTTCGTCCGGCCTGCAGACCATCGCCATGGCCGCGCAGCGCGTGATTGCCGGCGAAGGCGACATTTATGTAGCCGGTGGTGTGGAAAGCATCTCATGCGTGCAGCAAGAAATGAATACGCATATGCTGGCCGACCCGTGGCTGGCCAAGAATAAGCCTGAAATTTATTGGAACATGCTGCAAACGGCAGAAAATGTTGCCAAGCGCTACAACATTAGCCGTGAGGCCATGGACGAATACGGCGCGGCCAGCCAGCAGAAAGCCACCGCAGCTTTGGCAGCCGGTTTATTTGATGCCGAAATTGCACCGATCACCGTGACGGCCGGTGTGGCCGACAAGGTGATGGGGTTGACCACCAGGCAAGTCACCGTTTCCAAAGACGAAGGCATACGCGAAGGCACCACCAAGGAAGGCATCAGCGGCATCAAACCGGCCATGCCTGGCGGTGTGATTTCTGCGGGCAATGCCAGCCAGTTCTCTGACGGCGGTGGCGCCTGTGTCATCATGAACGAAACCCTGGCTGAGAGGAAAGGCCTCAAACCGCTGGGCCGCTTCCTCGGCTTTGCAGTAGCAGGCTGCGAGCCTGATGAGATGGGCATTGGCCCGGTGTTTGCCATTCCCAAGGTGCTGGCACGCCTGGGCCTCAAAGTAAGTGACATCGATCTGTGGGAGCTCAACGAAGCCTTTGCCGTGCAGGTAATTTATTGCCGCGACAAACTGGGCATCCCCGGTGACCGTTTGAACGTCAATGGCGGTGCCATTGCAGTTGGCCACCCCTACGGCGTGAGCGGCCAGCGCCTCACGGGCCACGCCCTGATTGAAGGCAAACGCCGGGGCGCAAAGCGGGTTGTTGTGACGATGTGCATTGGTGGCGGCATGGG
>JANMVO010000471.1:0-3416 GCA_031392805.1 Rhodoferax sp.
GGCTGGTGCTCGCGCGCTCGATAGCCGGGGCATCAGCGCGCGAGGTGTCTTGCAGCGTGACGACCAGGGTGGCATCTGGCGGTGGCAGGATGCGCTCAAGGTAGGTGGCCTCGCCGTCGATGAACGCCGTGGCCGCGTGGGCCGGCACGGTGGCTGTCAGGGCCAGTGCCAAGATGACTGCACGACTGGCCCGCTGCAAGTTTCCGCGATCCAGTCGCGGCAGTATGGGATCGACATGCATAAGGTTCAACCTCCGGGGTTACTGTCAGGCGCTTCGAGTTTGTACCCTTCTGGGGCTTTATGATTTTTCTACTGTACTGCATGCGTCGGGCAAGATCAAGTTCGTCTGCCCGGACACGTTGAGCGTTTTTATGGAACGGAATGCGCTTGCGGTTTGGGCGTCGCATCTTGGTCTGGATGTCGTCGAGATACGTGATGGCAACGATCCATTCGTGCCTCTGGAAAGCCCACTCACCCTGGAGCATGGGCGGATCATGGAAGGCTTTGGGAACTTGGGGCAATCTATCTGCGTGCTTCACAAGCCTGCCTAAATTGCCATTCCCTCTATTCCCTCTATACCCACTATTCCCGCACTATTCCCGCACTAATCCCGCGTCACCCGCACCAGCTCTTCGCGAGAGGTGACGCCGCTTTGCACCAGACGCTCCCCATCGTCACGCATCAGCGACATGCCGCCCTTGAGCGCTGCGGCGCGGATGTCGGCCTCCGAGGCTTTGCCGTGGATTTGCGCGCGGATGGCGTCATCGGTGATGAGCAGCTCGAACACGCCGGTACGGCCCTGGTAGCCCGTGTGGCCGCATTCCGCGCAGCCAAGCGGGTGGTAGCCGGTTGGCCGTAAATTGGGGTCGGTGCCTGATCTGCCGTCTGCCGCGCTACGCACGTCTTCCCGGTCATCAGGATCTGACCCCAATTTGCAGTGCACGCACAGCTTTCGCAGCAGCCGCTGCGCCAGCACACCCAACAATGAAGAGCTGAGCAGAAAAGGCTCAATGCCCATGTCGGTCAAGCGCGTGACCGCGCTGGCGGCGTCGTTGGTGTGCAGCGTGGCCAGCACCAGATGGCCGGTGAGGGACGCCTGAATGGCAATCTGCGCGGTCTCGAAATCACGGATTTCGCCGATCATGATCACATCCGGGTCTTGCCGCAAGATGGCGCGCAGGGCCTTGGCAAACGTCAGGTCAATCTTGGCGTTCACCTGGGTCTGGCCAATGCCGGCCAACTCGTACTCAATCGGGTCTTCCACCGTCATGATGTTGCTGCGCGTCGCGTCCAGCCGGCTCAGGGACGCGTACAGCGTGGTGGTCTTGCCCGAACCGGTGGGGCCGGTGACCAGAATGATGCCGTGCGGCTGGGCGATCAGCTTTTGCAGTTGCACCAGCACCTCGCCCTGCATGCCCACGGCTTCCAGGTTGAGCTTGCTCCCGCTCTTGTCCAGCAGGCGCAGCACGGCGCGCTCGCCATGCGCGCTGGGCAAGGTGCTCACACGCACATCGACCGCGCGGGTACCGATGCGCAAGGAGATGCGGCCATCCTGCGGCAGGCGCTTCTCTGAAATATCCAGCTCGGCCATGATCTTCAGGCGCGAGATCAGCGCGGCATGCAGCGCGCGGTTCGGCTGCACCACTTCGCGCAGCGTGCCATCGACCCGAAAGCGCACGCTGGAATGGCGCTCGTACGGTTCGATGTGGATGTCACTGGCGCCATCGCGCGCGGCCTGCGTCAGCAGGGCGTTGAGCATGCGGATGATGGGCGCGTCGTCGGAGGTTTCGAGCAAGTCTTCAATGGCCGGCAGGTCCTGCATCATGCGGGTCAGGTCGGCATCGCTTTCGACCTCGCTTACCACCGTGGCAGCGCTGGACTCGCCCTGCGCATAGGCAGCGCTGATGCGCTGGATCAGCGCATCAGCGGGCTGCGTCTCGACCCGGTGCAGCGCGAACTTGCGCCCAACTTCGCTCAAGCCTGAGGTGCTGGAGGCCGGGTGCAGCCACAGCGTCAACTCACCGGCCTGGTCTTCAAGCAGCAACTGGTTGGCGCGGGCAAACGCGTAGGGGAGCGGGTAGCGCATCGTTATGGGCGGTGGTCACACCGGCTGGTAAAAAACCCGCTTATTTCTGAATGGCAGGCACCGTGCCGGGCGGGCGCGCCGGCGGCAGCACCGCAGCCTGGTTCACCGGCACCGCCGCGCTGGGCACGGGCTGGGCTAATTCTTGCGCTGAGCGCATCAGGTCGTAGCGGTCCATTGACAACGCGTCGGTGGCGCCCACATCGCGCACTACCACGGGCCGCAGGAACACCATCAGGTTGGTCTTTTTGCGGCTGCGCGTCTCGGACTTGAACAGGTTGCCAAACAGCGGCACATCGCCCAGCACGGGAATTTTTTCCTGGTTGCCCGAGTACTCGTCCTGCAGCAGGCCGCCCAGCACCACAATCGAGCCGTCGTTCACCAGCACGTTGGTGTCAATCGAACGCTTGTTGGTGGTGGGGCCATTGGCGGCGTTGACGGTGGATGCCTGCACGCTGGACACCTCCTGCGAGATCGACAGCCGGATCGTGCCGTTTTCGCTGATCTGCGGCTTGACCTTGAGAGTCAGCCCCACGTCCTTGCGCTCAATGGTCTGAAACGGGTTCACCGTGTTGGTGTTGCCACCGGTGTTGGTGAAGGTGCCGGTGACAAAAGGCACGTTCTGGCCGATAACAATCTTGGCTTCCTCATTGTCCAGCGTCAGCAAATTTGGCGTGGAAAGCACGTTGCCGTCACCGTTGCTCTGTATGAAGCGCGCCAAAAAGCCAAGCACATAAATGCCATTGGTGCGGTCTGCCACACCGATGTTCAAACCGGTGCTGGGCGGCGTCTTGCCACCCCCGGTGGCGAGCGAAATGATGTTGGTGCCGCCAATGCTGAAGTTGGTGCCCAGCAGGCCGATGGCACCGTCGCCATTTTTGCCCAAAGCGCCTTGCCACTGAATGCCAAACTCGGCCGCCTTGTCGGCGTTGACTTCGGCAATCAGGCTTTCCACAAACACCTGGGCGCGACGCACATCCAGCTTGTCGATGACGGCGCGCAGTTGCCGGTACTGCGGCTCCGGGGCGGTGATGATGAGCGAGTTGGTGGCCGGGTCGGCCTGGATTTGCCCGCCGGTAGACGGCTGCGCCGACTGGCCAAACGTCTGGCCGCTGGCGGCAGCCGCCAAGTTTACGAGACCCGGCACAACCGTGGGCGCTGCAGTGACACCCGGCGCGGCACTGGCACCGCCACCCGACAGCGCGGCCCGCAAGGTCACCGCGAGCTTGACTGCCTCGGCGTTTTTCAGATACACCACATAAATATTGCCACCGGCGCCGTTGGGGCCCAAGCTGGTGGGCTGGTCCAGCTTGGCCACCAGGGACTTGACCAG
>JANMVO010000690.1:0-10129 GCA_031392805.1 Rhodoferax sp.
CGCAGCACCAGGTAAATCTGGTGGTATTTGGTCATCGGCATGGATTGGGTCACGCCGCCATGGTACTAATGGTTTTATTGTCCTGTCAATAAGACATTTCTGATTGACATTTTTTTGTGGGCAAGGACCCCCCTGCGATCCCACTTGTCGCGCTCGGGTATTCACCGGGGGGTTGACCCTCCAGCACGGGACCGGTAAACTAATAACCATTCAGTCATTAATTAATATGCCTCCACCCCAAGCGATAGACGGCGCAAAGAAAGCGGCCCAGCCCAAACGTGAGCGGCGCAAAGACGCGCGCCCGGGCGAACTGCTGGCCGCCGCGCTGGACCTGTTTGTTGAAAAAGGTTTTGCGGGAACGCGTGCGGAGGAAGTGGCATCGCGGGCAGGTGTGTCCAAGGGCACCCTGTTTTTGTATTTTTCCAGCAAGGAAGAGCTGTTCAAGGCCGTTGTGCGTGAGTACATTGGAAGCCATTTGCGCGCCGGGTTCGAGGCACTGGCTGTGCGGCAGGAGCCATCGGCCGAACTGCTTGCTTTTTGCATAACGCAATGGTGGGAGCGCTACGGGGCCACCAAAGCGTCGGGCATTACCAAGCTGATGATGTCCGAGGCCGCCAATTTCCCGGAGCTCGCCGCGTTTTACCAGCAGGAAGTGATAATGCCGGGCCGCGCTTTGATCCGTGGCGTTTTGCAGCACGGCGTTGATTCCGGGGAGTTCGTCATTGAAGACATTGACAATGCGGTTTATACCGTCCTCGCCCCACTCATGTTCCTCATTCTTTGGCGCCATTCCATAGGGCCATGTTCGCCCATCACCGAGCAGATCGACCCCGTGCGGTTTCTCAAAAGCCAAATTGGCATCTTGCTGCGCGGTGTGCTGGCGCCAGTGCGCGGGCCACGACAAGGAACGGCCGGGCCAAGAAATCAGACAGCAAATACGCATAAGGCAAAGACAGCATGAAAAAGTGGATGAAGTGGGTGATTGCAGCCGTGGTGGCGCTGGCTTTGGCAGGTGCCGTGTTTCGCGCCCTGAGCGCGCGTAGCGCGCAGCAAAAGGCGGTAGCCGCCAGCGCAGCAGCGCCTAAAACACCGTCAGGGATTGAGGTGGCATCCACCGACCTGGTGAAGGTGGCCAGCCGCGAGCTGTCCCAGGGGCTGCCTATTTCGGGCTCGCTCAAGGCAGTCAATTCAGCGTTCGTCAAGGCACGGGCCGCAGGTGAATTGCAGGGCCTGAGCGTGCGCGAAGGCGATGCCGTCAAGGCCGGACAAATTATCGCCCGGGTGGACCCGATTGAATACACCGCGCGGCTGCAGCAGACCCAGCGCAGCGCTGAAGCGGCCAAAGCGCAGATCGACATTGCCCAGCGCCAGTACGACAACAACAAGGCACTGGTGGACCAGGGCTTTATCTCCAGGACGGCGCTGGACACATCGTCTGCCACGCTGGAGGGCGCGCGCGCCAGCTATGCATCGGCCCAGGCGGCGGTGGACATTACCAAAAAAGCGATGGACGACACCGTGCTGCGCGCGCCGATTGGCGGCTGGATTTCGCAACGCCTGGCGCAGCCTGGCGAGCGCGTGGGGATTGATGCCAAGGTGGTTGAGATTGTCGATTTGAGCCGCATGGAGCTGGAAGCCAGCCTGTCGGCCGCTGACGCCGCAGGGGTGCGGGTGGGCCAAACTGCACAGCTTCAGATCGAAGGTATTGGCGAGCCCATTGCGGCCACTGTGGCGCGCATCAATCCCGCCACTACTGCGGGCAACCGGGGCGTGCTGGTGTACCTGTCGGTGGCGTCCCGCCCTGGCCTGCGCCAGGGCCTGTTTGCACAGGGCAGCCTGGGCACCTCACGCGCGCTGGTGCTGGCAGTGCCCGTGTCCAGCGTGCGCACCAACAAGCCGGCGCCGTATGTGCAGGTGGTAGAAAATAATTCGGTGGTCCATAAAACCGTTGAACTGGGTACGCGGGGTCAGGCCGATGGACAGATGATGGTGGCCGTCACCGGCGTGCCTGAAGGAACGGCGGTGCTGGGTGCCACCGTTGGCTTGATCCGCGAAGGATCCAGCGTGAAGATCAGCGCGGGGACAAAATAATATGTGGTTCACCCGCGTCAGCCTGAACAACCCGGTCTTCGCAACCATGGTGATGTTGGCCCTGGTGGTGCTGGGGGTGTTCAGCTACCAGCGCCTGCCGGTCGACCAGTTCCCCAACATTGACTTTCCCGTGGTGGTCGTCAGCACCGAATACCCCGGCGCTTCGCCCGAGATTGTCGAGAGCGAAGTCACCAAGAAGGTCGAAGAGGCCGTCAACGCGATTGCCGGCATCAGCGCCCTGACCTCACGCAGCTACGAAGGCCAGTCGGTCGTCATCATCGAGTTCAATCTGGAAATCAATGGCCGCAAGGCGGCTGATGATGTGCGGGAAAAAGTAGCCGCCGTGAAGGCCGATTTCCGCACCGAGGTCAAGGAGCCGAAGGTGTCGAGGTTCGATCCCTCAAGCAGCGCCATCTGGTCGCTGGCTGTGATTCCAGACGCAACCGCAGGCAAAGCCATGAGCGCTATCGAACTCACCAACTGGGCCGACCAGGTGCTGAAAAAACGCCTGCAAAACGCACGCGGCGTGGGTGCTGTGAATTTGGTGGGGGGCTCCAAGCGCGAAATCAACATCTACCTGAATCCGCAGGCGCTGGAGTCTTATGGCATTACCGCCGACCAGGTAACGAACGCCGTGCGCAATGAGAACCAGAGCCTGCCCATTGGCGCGATCCGCTCGCTGACGCAAGAGCGTGTGGTGCAGGTGGACGCGCGCATGCTGCGCCCTGAAGATTTCACCAAAATCATCGTTGCCCGCAAATCAGGCTCGGCGGTCACACTGGGGCAACTGGCCCGCATCAGCGATGCAGGGCAAGAGGTTGAAAGCCTGGCGCTGTACAACGGCCAGCGCACCCTGCTGATGACGGTGCAAAAGTCGCAGGACGAAAACACCATTGACGTGGTCGAGGGCCTTAAAAAAGCCGTGACTGAGATCACACCCCAGTTACCTCCCGGAATCCGCCTGGAGCCCATCACCGACAGCGCTCGGCCGATCAAGGTGTCGGTCGACAACGTGCGCGTCACCCTGATTGAGGGCGCGTTGCTCACGGTGCTGATTGTGTTTTTGTTCCTGAATTCTTGGCGTTCAACGGTGATTACCGGGCTGACGCTGCCGATTGCGCTGATTGGCACGTTTTTGTTCATGTACATCTTTGGCTTCACCATCAACGTGATCACCATGATGGCGCTGAGCCTGTGCGTGGGCCTGCTGATTGACGACGCAATTGTGGTGCGCGAGAACATCGTGCGCCACGTGCAGATGGGCAAGACGCCGTACCAGGCGTCGCTCGACGGCACCGAGGAAATTGGCCTGGCGGTGCTGGCCACCACGCTGTCCATCGTGGCGGTTTTTTTGCCAATTGGCTTCATGAGCGGCATCGTCGGAAAGTTTTTTCATGAGTTTGGCGTCACCATCGTGGCGGCGGTGCTGATTTCGATGTTTGTGAGCTTCACGCTGGACCCGATGCTCTCCAGCATCTGGCATGACCCCAGCATTGATGCGCTGGGCAAAAACGGGCCATCGGTCACGCTGTATGACAAAACCATTGGCCGCGTGACCGGCTGGTTTGACCGCGCCACCGAGTCCCTGGCCGATGCCTACCAGGGAATTTTGGGCTGGAGCCTGAAACACAAGCTGGTCACACTGGCATTGGCACTGGCAACCTTTGTCGGGGCCATCGTCATGGTGCCGCTGCTGGGCACCGAGTTTGTGCCCAAAGCCGACTTTTCAGAAACCACGGTGAATTACTACACGCCGGTCGGCTCATCGCTGGAAGCCACCGAGGCCAAGGCCAAACAGGTGGAAGCCATCGTGCGTGAATTCCCCGAGGTGCGCTACACCCTGACCACCATCAACACCGGCAATGCGCAGGGCAAGATCTACGCATCGACCTATGTGCGCCTGGTCGACCGCAAGGCGCGCAGCGTCAGCGTGGACGGGCTGTCCCACGTGCTGCGCGAGCGGCTGCGCCAGGTGCCGGGCATCACCGTCACCCACATTGGCGTGCTGGGTTCGGTCGGCGGCAACAAGGGCGTTGAGTTCTCGCTCAAAGGGCCCGATTTGAAAGAGCTGGAACGCCTGGCGGCCACGGTGCGCCAGCGCATTGAAAACACGCCCGGCCTGGTGGACCTGGACTCCAGCGTCAAGCCCGACAAGCCCACGGTTGAGGTGGACATCAAGCGCGATGCTGCGTCTGACCTGGGCCTGGGCATTGCCCAAATTGCCGGGCCCCTGCGCACGCTGGTGGCCGGCCTGACAGTGGGCAACTGGCGCGCGCCCGATGACCAGACCTACGACGTCAAGGTGCGCTTGAGCCCCGACGCACGCAACAGCCCGCAAGACCTGGAGCGCCTGCCCTTCATGGTCGGCAGCAATGCCGATGGCAGCGCCCGCGTGGTGCGCCTGAACCAGGTGGCCACGGTGCGCGAATCGACCGGCCCCAACCAGATCAACCGGCGCGACCTGACGCGCGAAGTCGCCCTCAGCGGCAACAGCTATTTGCGCTCAGCCGGCGAGGTGTCGGGTGACATCCGCAGCGCGCTGGACGGCATGAACTGGCCACCCGGCTACAGCTTCCAGTTTGGCGGCAGCACAAAAAACATGCAGGAGTCTTTCGGCTACGCGATCTCGGCGCTGGCGCTGGCGGTGGTGTTCATCTACATGATTCTGGCCAGCCAGTTCAAGAGCTTTTTGCAGCCGCTGGCCTTGATGACGGCACTGCCGCTGACGCTGATCGGCGTGGTGCTGGCGCTGATGATGTTCCGCTCCACGCTGTCGATGTTCTCGGTCATTGGCATTGTCATGCTTATGGGCCTGGTCACCAAAAACGCGATTTTGCTGGTGGACTTTGCGATCCGCCTCAGGGAAGACCAGACCGGCGCGGACGGTCGCCACATCCCCGGCATGGCCCGTACCGATGCCCTGCTGCTGGCCGCCAAGGTGCGTCTGCGCCCGATCCTGATGACCACCCTGGCCATGATCTTTGGCATGATGCCACTGGCTTTCGCTTTGACCGAAGGCTCCGAGCAGCGCGCGCCCATGGGCCAGGCCGTCATCGGTGGCGTGATCACCTCGTCCCTGCTGACGCTGGTGGTGGTGCCGGTGGTGTATTGCTATATGGACGATCTGGGAAACTTCTTCAAACGTCTATTCAAAGGCAAAGGATCGCGTCAAGGGCCGGTTGGTGAGCCCGTAAAATCAGCCATCAACACACCTGTGTGATTCCTGGAGAAACGAGATGGATCTGGAACTGGCCCGCTTCAACATGATTGAGCAGCAAATACGCCCTTGGGATGTGCTGGACGCCAACGTGCTGCATTTACTGTCGGTGGTGAAGCGCGAAGACTTTGTACCCATTGCACACAAGGCGATGGCGTTTGTCGACATGGAAATTCCGCTCCCTGGCGGGCAAACCATGCTGGCACCCCGGGTGGAGGCCCGCCTGCTGCAGGATGTGGCGGTGCAAAAGCACGAGAAAGTGCTGGAGATTGGGGCCGGGTCGGGCTACATGGCGGCTTTGCTGGGGCACCGCGCGCAACGCGTGATAACACTTGAGATCAACCCCGATCTGGTGGCCCTGGCGCGTGCCAATCTGCAAAAAGCCGGAATTCACAATGCCGAGGTGCGGCACGCGGATGGCTCACAAGGCGCGCCGGTTGAAGGCCCGTTTGATGTGATCGTGCTCAGCGGCTCAGTGGCTGAGATGCCCCATGCCCTGCTGGCGCATTTGAAGGTGGGTGGCCGCATGGCAGCAATAGTGGGCGAACCGCCCATGATGCGGGCCACGTTTGTGACGCGGGTGAGCGATGTCGAGTACCGTACAACGCAGCCGTGGGACACGCTGGCCCAGCGGCTCCTGAACTTTCCCGAGCCCCCGCGCTTTAGTTTTTAAGCCTGGTGCCGCGCAACCCATGATTCCCCAAGTACGCCCCTCTGAGCTTGCGGCCTGGCTCACAGCGATTGCAGCGCATGGCAAGCCGGTGTTGCTGGACGTGCGCGAACCCGCCGAGCTGCAGGCCGCACGCGTGTCGCCCGATGGCTTTGAGCTGATCACGATACCCATGGGCTCAGTACCTGCGCGTGTGGCCGAGCTGGATCCCACCCGGCCGGTGGCCTGCCTGTGCCATCACGGTATGCGCAGCATGCGCGTCGCGGCTTTTCTGGCAGGCAATGGCTTTGTAGAGGTGGCGAACATTGCCGGCGGCATTGAGGCCTGGTCGGTCGAGCTGGATCCGTCCATTGCGCGGTATTAGCGTGGTATTAACCCGTCAATAACCCGTCAATAGCTAGTCCATAGCCTGTCAATAGCCCGTTTAAGTCCATCCCTGGCCCGCCCATCGTCCATCCCCAGCCCGTTGTGAGTGCGCATTCAACCCGCCCTGAAGGCGCAACCTGCCAGACGCTGAAGCGACCTGTTGTTAACCCCCGATCCAGACCGCCTGCCGAAGAGCCACATGAAAAAATCGCCCCTGCTTGTCCCACTGCTTGTCCCCCTGATTGCCGTCATGGCGGCGTGTGCTCTGCCAGCGCGCGCGCAAAGCCTGGTCGACCTGTTTGAGTCGGCCCGCACTTATGACGCCTCTTACCAGTCGGCCAAGTCGCAGTTTGATGCCAACCTGGCAAAGGCCGATCAGGCCGTGTCCGCCGTGCTGCCAACCGTCGGGCTGGCGGTCAGCGCGTCGCGCTCGGCGCTGTCGGTGCAACCCGACACCGGCCCGCGCGTTGACCGGCCCTTCGGTACCCAAAGTGGCACGCTCAGCGCGTCGCAACCCCTGTACCGTCCGGCCAACTGGGCAAGCTATGAGCAGGGCAAGAAGCAGCTTGATCTGGCTCAGGCGCAACTGGTGGTGGCCGACCAGGACCTGATCGTGCGCGTCAGCCAGGCCTACTTTGACGTGCTCGCCGCGCAGGACAGCCTGACCTTTGTATTGGCGCAAAAGGCGGCTGTGGCCGAGCAGCTGGCTTCTGCCAAACGCAACTTTGAAGTGGGCACCTCCACCATCACCGACACGCGTGAAGCGCAGGCCCGGTTCGACCTGGTGATTGCCCAGCAAATCGCCGCCGAGAACGACCTGCGCGTGAAGAAAATCGCGCTGGACCAGCTGGTCGGCAGAACCGACGCCAAGCCAAAAACGCTCGCTGCACCACTCGTGCTGCCAGCGCTGGCGCCTGCTGATGTGAATGCCTGGGTTTTGCAGTCTGAAGAGGGGCACCCCATCATCCGTCAGGCGCAGACGGCGCTGGAAGTGGCCCTGCTTGAAACCGGGAAAGCCCGTGCCGGTCACAAGCCAACACTGGATCTGGTGGCCAGCGTTGGGATTCTCAAGAACCAAAATGGAACGGCTACCTCGGCCACGGGCTCTCTGGTCAATTCCGGGTCTATTGGGCTGTCGTTGAATGTGCCGCTGTTTGCGGGCTACTCGGTACAAAACCGCATCAAGGAAACGCTGGCCCTGGAAGACAAGGCCCGTAACGACCTTGAAGGTGCCAGGCGCAGTGTGGCGCAAGGCACCCGCACGGCCTTCTTTGGCGTGGTCTCCGGCCAGGGCCAGGTCAATGCCCTGGAGGCGGCCGAGGCGTCCAGCCAGAGCGCGCTGGACGCCAACAAGCTGGGCTACCAGGTGGGCGTGCGCATCAACATTGACGTGCTCAATGCCCATAGCCAGCTGTTCCAGACCAAGCGCGACCTGGCCAAAGCCCGCTACGACGTGCTGGTGGGTGGCCTTAAATTACGCCAGGCCAATGGGACGCTCAAGGCTGAAGATCTAGAGGGCGTCAATGCGATGCTGGTGAAATAATGCGATCAGGGCGGCAACCGTCCTGTCAACGGCACCGCAGTGGGCGGCAGTGAACGAAGTCGTGGCAGCGCGCATGGCGGCAAGCGTTGCAGGATCGTTCAGCAGATCAGGCAGCAGGCGGATGGCCTGTTCCAGCGATGTGACCCGGCGTGCCGCACCCGCCTTGAGCGCCAGTGCGGCAGCTTCGGCAAAATTAAACGTATGCGGCCCCATGACGACCGGGCAGCCACAGGCAGCCGCTTCGATCAGGTTTTGCCCGCCCAGCGGCAGGTAGCTGCCACCCAGCAGGGCAACGTCGGCGAGGCCGTAGTACAGCGCCATTTCACCCAATGAGTCACCGAGCCAGATGACGTTGTTGGCACCGCCTCCGGGTCGCGACGGTAAACCTTCGGCAACCAAGCCTTCGCGCTGGCCATCATCCCCCCCGTCACGCCAATTAGCGCGCCAGGTGCTTCGGCGCGACACGGAAAAACCGTGGCTTTCAATCAGCGCGGCGACCTCATCAACCCGTTGCGGATGCCGCGGCACAATCAGCCATTGAACACAACTGGGCACATGATGTGCTACGTTAGTAGTAGCTATAGATGATTCATTGACGCGGTCTATAGGCCTAATACCCTGTAAAATGTTGAGAAAATCGGCTTCTTCGCCTGCGCGCGAGCTGGCAAACATCACGACCGGCCGGTGCGTGGCATGATGCCACGCGTCGCGCCAGCGCGCACCCTGCGCGAGTTGCGCCGCATTCGGGGTGGCATCAAATTTTAGATTGCCAAAAACGCCCTGCACCGGCGCACCCAGTGCCTGGAGGCGCTGCGCATCGGCGTCGGTCTGTGCCCATACCGCCGCCAGAGACCGGTGGGCAGGCCGTGAAAGCCAGCCCAGGCGCTGCGCGTGATTCAAACTTTTGTCGCTCAGTCGCGCATTCGCCAGCACCAACGGCACCCCCGCCCGCTGGCATGCGTTGGCCAGATTGGGCCAGACTTCGGTTTCCATGAGGATGCCGAACTTCGGCCTGAAATGCGCCAGAAACCCCTGCACGGCAACAGGCGCGTCCCAAGGAAGCCAAGCCTGGACATCGCCATCACGCAGCAGCGTGGCCCCTTCAACGCGCCCGGTGGCGGTGCTATGCGTCAGCAGCAGAGGCATGCCTGGGCAGCGCTCGCGCAACCGGTCAATCAGCAACGCCGCTGCACGGGTTTCGCCCAGCGACACGGCATGAATCCAAAGGTAGCCACCGGTGACTGGCGCAGACAATTTTGCGTAGCGTCCAAAGCGCTCATCCATGGCCAGCAGATAGCCAGGCTCGGCGATACCACGACGCTTTAGCTTGGCGCGCAGAATGGGCTGGGCCAGCCACATCAGCAGCGAATAGAGTGCGCGGGTCATGGCTCAAACAGGGTCGGCATTGCGGCGTTGGGGTCAAGGCGTTGGCATCAAGGCGATGGGGCCGGCACCGACATCCTGATGAATGCCTTGGCCGGTTCTGCGCCGTTGCCAGCGCTGGTTCCCGCGCTCATGCCCATGCTCACGCTCACGCCGAGCCAGGCCTGCCACACGGCGTCCACCGTGGGTGCCGGCTGGTCAACCACACTGACCTGGTGCGCGCTGGGCTGCGGCCCGGTGCGCCAGGCGGTATCAAAGTTGTAGATTTGAACATGCGACAGGTTAAGCGCTACGGCAATGTGGCTCAAGCCACTGTCCACACCGATCACCCCCGCGCAGTTGGCCAGCGCGTCGGTCAGCGCATCAATACCCAAGCGAGGCCAGACCACCGCCGACTTCAACTGGCTCGCAATGTCTTCACTTCGACGCTGCTCAGCGTCACTGCCATGTGCCAGCGCCACGGTGTAGCCACTGGCATTGAGACGCGAGCCCAGGGCCACCCAGTGGTCAAGCGGCCACTGTTTGTCGGCACGCGAGGTGCCATGAACCAGGGCGATGCATGGCGAACCCGGGGACGACCCTGAAAATGAATTTAAGGGCGCACTCAATGTCACCTTGGAGGCCGCAGGCTGATTGACAACGGGTGGGATGCCATCATTTTCCGTCACAACCATTGCTATTGTTTTAGTATCTAACAATGTACTATATACAAGGGCTGGAAGCCCAAAAGACGCCTGATTCGGGAATGAATAGCCCAACGCGCGGGCGCACAGTTCACGCGAACGTTGCACCGCTGGCGTGTGCGCGTCAATCGGCACCGCCACGTCGGCCACCCAGCGGGTCGGCGCCTCATAGCCAG
>JANMVO010000331.1:0-15224 GCA_031392805.1 Rhodoferax sp.
TGTTCACCCAGACCAACATCCGGCGTGTAGCCCGTCTCTTTGCCCTCACCCCGAAAGTGACCCCACTCCAACGCTTCATTGCGGGCGACAAGACCATGCAAATCAGTGAACGTCACTTTGTCCATGAAGAATTTGCCCGCCTTCACCAGTGCCAAAAGGCGCTTGGCGCTGGTCGCCAAATTGAGAACCTGCTCCTGATCAGAAATTTTGCGTCCGCCGATGGTCACGCCATCCAGCAGGGTTTTGACCTCGGGGAAGGTGAATGGATTGCCTTCGAGTACCGATGCATCCCAAACGAACTCAGGCAGCATGCGATGAAAGCGGAAGGCCACCCGCTCAATGGAGTGAGTCGGCACCACGCCGGGCACAGTTGACCTGTTCCAGTGAAATCCGAGTGCAGAGAAGAGTTCCATATTTTTCCTTGTGACCGAAGCGGCTGTTCAGGGAGCCGCATCATGAACGTGCGCACCATTGACCAGCGCGGTGGCGGCATGGCCACCCGTCAGAATGGCAAGCTTAACAAAGCCTCAGGGCTGTTCACAGCCACCCATAGCAAGGTCTGCGCGGCCCCGGTGGGCTCACGCCGCCCCTGCTCCCATTCCTGCAGCGTGCGCAGCGAAACCCCCAACAAGCTCGCAAAACTGGCTTGCGACAGCCCCACGCTGGCCCGCGCCTTCGCGGCCGCCGTGGTCCGCACCTGGGTGACGCGCGCGAATTTGCCCGCCTTGAACTCGCGCACCGATTGCAACAAATCTTCCTGGAACTGGCGCATTTCCGCATCAGGCTTGGCCGTCTTGGGCATCTTGGGCATCCCGGACATTTTCAAACTCCTTTCGCAATCGAATGAAAAACTCTGTCGGCCAAATTGTCAATCTTGGTCTGGATGTAAACCGTCAGCAACGCCATCACACCTTCCACTAACTGGTCGACATAAATCATCGGCGCGCCGCCCCGTTTGATTCAAAGAAGCATGCCGCAATCAAATAGACACCCAGCCCGGGACCTCCTGTCCCGCTACAACGCCATCCGTGCCGCCGCCTGGACCCACAGAACTGAGCTCGCAGGCCCCAGGCACCTGGCCGATGAAGCTAGCGTGCAGGTGCAGCTCAAGGCCAGCCAGTCTGAAGTGTTGCGCAGGGCTGCGGTGCCGCACCGGTTGGCACAACCAGCGGCAAATTATCATTTACTATTAAAGTAGGAGCTAACTACGTATACTGGACAAGGGCCATAAGCCGATTTGACCATAAAAAGTGGCAATACAGGTGTTCAAAGCACATTCAGCGGGCCCGGCCTTGACCAAACCCTTACTCAAGCAGCCACCCAGGCCCAACTGCAATCTAAGGGGATTGCACAACAGGCTTCTGCTTGAGCCTGGCCGCGTGTTTGACAAACGCCCTGTCAAAGGCAAGCAGGCGCGCTGCATCGGCGCTGAAAGCCAAAGGCGCGGCTTCACCGCGCCCTACCAAAGCGGATTGGCTAACTTTCTTCGGCGACTGAATGCCAGTGCAGCGAGTCCGAGGCCGAGCAAGGCAAGGGAGGCTGGTTCGGGGACTGTGGCGCTGGGCGTATTGCTAAACGGAAGGGCAACCTGAAGGACCGCCGCACCCCCGCAGCACTCACCGTAGTCCAATCTGTGTAGCGGCTCCAGGGTGTGATTTTTCATCCGCTGGGATCGGTGTGATGGTCGCATGAAGCATCCACGCGAATTGGGGTCGCGTGCAGTCGAGGCTTTTTCGACCACGCTGGCCACCAAATTACCTCAGCCTGATGGCGCCAACCGCCGTTGGTCAACTACCAGCGGCAAAGGACAGCCGGACGATGGAGCCGATTTCAAAAAGCGTAGCGTTGAGAGGCTCCAGCGCTAGGGTACAACTTGCCGCGACCTAGCGGAGCGGGACTGAAAACGCAGGAGTCAGCTGGTGTTTCACTATGCCCTGGCAGACGACCCAAACGCCCTTCAGGCCCCGGGCACGCACTCAATCCCCGCCAGCCAATGACTCGCTGCAACGCGCTGTGTCTTGTCCAGGCTGGCAAAGTGGGTGATGTTGCTTCGCGCCGCTACCGCCAAGTGCAGGGCGTCTGCTCCGCGCACCAGGCAATTCATGCTGGAGACCGTGCGTTGCACGGCGGCATAGTCTTCGCGCAGCACCGCAATGCGATGCAAAGCGCCCTGCGCCATGAGGCTGTTGAGTGTCTGGCCGATGGTGTGCGCCACCTCAGCAGGTGTTTCACCGCGCAGAACCTTGGCGTGCAGGGCGCAGGTGAATTCGGCCACAGTCCAGTCGCTCACGCAAACCTGCTCCCATTGGGGCGCTTGAAGCAAGGCCATTGCCACTGCCTGCTGGGGCTCGTTGCTGAAGGCGGACACCAGTACGCTGGTGTCGATGTACACCCTGGCGGACAAGGCTAAAAGCGCTCGCTAATATCGTTCATTCTGAGCGCGCCAGTCGGCCACAAAATTGCCCGTGCCAACGCTGCCAGTGCCGGTCTTTTTCGTACCTTTGTAGGGTTTGGATTTCCGGGCGAGGGCGGTGATGTCTGGGAACGGCGCACGTTGGGGCGTATTGATGATCGGCAGCAGGCGGTAGGCTGGCCTGCCACGGGTGGTGATGATGACCTCTTCTCCTGCATCGGCTTGCTGGGCGATGGCGGTAAATTTGGCCTTGATTTGCGCTACGCTGACTTGCATGGCTGTGCGTGTGGTTAATTCGATTTGTGACTATCCAGATGGTCAAGTATAGCGATTTAAAGGCAACTAACACGTCCAAAGTCCAGAGCGCACTTCAGTGCGCTTGAACCCGTACGGCGAACCAAGCGCGAATGCCGGGGGCTCTCAACGCTGCGCCAAGGCTGCCAAAGCACAAAGGCTGAAGGCGGTTACAGCACGCAGGATGATAAAAAAGTCATATAGCCCATGTCATTACTACATAGTTAGATATGTATATGATAGCACATAGTTGCAATCTCAAATCAGGCGTTGCCAAGCCACGGCATCGAACCCAACCGTGATCTGACCGCCCGGCCACTGCACGACCGGGCGTTTGACCACACTGCTGTTGACCTTCATCACGGCGACTGCGCTGGCTGCGTCGATCACGCTGGCTTGCGTGGCTTCGTCAAGTTTGCGCCAGCTCGGTCCCCGGCGATTGAGCAGCTTGTCGTGACCGAGTGCCTTGATCCACTGGTCGATTTGTGCCAAAGGCAGGCCCTGTTTTTTGAAATCATGAAAGCTGTGGTCAACACCGTTTTCAGCCAGCCACGTGCGGGCTTTCTTGACGGTGTCGCAATTGGGAATGCCGTAAACGCTAACGGTAACTGTCACGGGCTGATTTTTCATGACCGACATCATGCCGCATGATCAGACTTGTTCCGCCGTCGGCGACAATTCAGGTCTGCATGACCATCCATCCATCCGATCCCCAATATCCCCAAACCCTGGCCGATTGGCTAGGCTACTGCGAGCAGCTGCACCCCAAGGTGATCGACATGGGCTTGGCGCGCGTCAAGGCCGTGGCCGACCGCATCGGTTTGCAGTTGAACTGCCCGGTGATCACCGTGGCGGGCACCAATGGCAAGGGCTCAACCTGCGCCATGCTGGAATCCATTCTGCGCCAGGCGGGCTACCGAACCGGGGTCTACACCTCGCCGCATCTGGTGCGGTTTGAAGAGCGTCTCAGATTGCTCGGCGAAGTGGTATATGCTACTGAGTTAATAGCTTCTTTCGCAAGGGTGGAAAGGGCTAGAGCCCTGAATGATGCCGAAATCTCGCTCACCTACTTCGAATTCTCGACGCTGGCCATTCTGGATGTCCTGGCGCGCTCGAATCTCGACGTCGCCATTCTCGAAGTTGGCTTGGGTGGCCGTCTGGACGCGGTCAACATCATCGATGCCGATTGCGCCGTGATCACCAGTATTGACCTGGATCACATGGAATTCCTGGGCAATGACCGCGAGAGCATTGGCCGGGAGAAAGCCGGCATCATGCGCACCGGCCGCCCGGTGGTGGTGAGTGACCCCATGCCGCCCCAGAGCGTGCTGGACCGGGCTAAGGACATTGATGCCGATCTCTGGCGCTTTGGCCATGATTTCAATGTGTCGGGCGACAAGCAGCAGTGGGGCTGGGCCGCAAACTCGGCCAAAGGAGGCAGGCGTTACGCGGGTCTGGCGTATCCCGCTTTGCGGGGTGCCAATCAACTGGTCAATGCGGCGGGCGTGCTGGCAGCCCTGACTGCCCTGCGCGACAGGCTGCCGGTGACGGCGCAGGCGGTGCGCAATGGGCTGGCCTTTGTGGAGTTGCCGGGGCGCTTCCAGATCATTCCGGGCCAACCTGCATTGGTGCTGGACGTGGCGCACAACCCGCATGCGGTGGCGGCGCTGGCAGCCAATCTGGATGCCATGGGATTTTTCCCGTGCACGCACGCCGTGCTGGGTGCCATGGCGGACAAAGATTTGGCGCCGATGCTGGCCAAAGTGAACCCTCTGATCGACAAATGGTACTTCACCGATTTGCCCACGCCCCGTGCCGCATCTGCCAGCAGTCTGGAGGCCCAATGGCGCGCCCAAAACGCCCGCCCGGACGTCACTGCGGCGACATTCAATAACCCAATGCAGGCCCTGCAAGCCGCCATTGATGGCGCAGACCCCGCTGATAGAATTGTGGTCTTTGGTTCGTTCTACACCGTGGGCGGCGTACTGAAGAATGGCGTGCCGCGATTGCTCGCAAAACACCTGAACTCCCGATTCTGAACTCCTGATTCTGAAATCCATGGCCTTTTTCAAGTTCCGAAAGGGTGGCGACGCGCCGCCAGCACCCCCGATCCAGCCCGTGAGCATTGAGGCATTGCGCAAGCGTGCCAGGCACCGCCTGGTGGGTGCCGCCGTGCTGGTGCTGGCCGGTGTGATTGGCTTCCCATTGTTGTTTGACAGCCAGCCGCGCCCCATTTCCGTCGATATTCCCATAGTGATTCCGGACAAAAACAAGACCCGCCCAATTTCGGTACTGGAGGCACCCACCATCCCCGCGCCAGTGCCCCCTTCCGCTTCGACAGAGCCAGTGCCGACCCCCATGATCACTGAGTCCAAAGAGCCAGCCGTCGCGCCAAAATCACAGGAAAAAATGGCTGTAGCCCGCGACAATCCTGCGTTGGAAGCTACTAAATCAATAGTAATAACAGACCCGAAGGTTGATGCCAAGGCACAGCCCAGCGCGGACGATGGTGCCAAGGCCCAGGCTTTGCTGGAAGGCAAGTCGCTTGAAAAGGCAGCCTCCGCCAGCGACGGACGCTTTGTGGTGCAGGTTGGCGCGTTTGCCGATGCGACGCGCGCCAAAGAAGCGCGTACCAAGCTGGAACGTGCGGGTCTTAAAACCTACATCACGGTGGTAGAGACCAAAGACGGGCAGCGAACCCGCGTGCGGGTGGGGCCATTTTCAGGCAAAGCCGACGCTGACAAGGCTGCGAACCAGATCAAGGCGCTTGATTTGCCCGCCGCCATCCTCACGTTGTAATTCGGACCTTGACGTGGCGGTGCTGGACTGGGTTCTTCTGGGTGTGCTGCTGGCGTCGCTGCTGCTGGGTGCGTGGCGCGGCCTGGTCTTTGAAGTACTGTCGTTGATAAGCTGGGTTGCCGCTTTCATTCTGGCCCAATGGTTTGCGCCAGACGTGGCACAGAAGCTGCCCATGTCGGGGGCGGGAGAGGCGGTGCGCTACGCGGCGGGTTTTATCCTGATTTTTATTGCAGCAGTGTTTGCTGGAAGCCTGCTTGCCGTGGTGGTCAAAAAACTGATCTCGGCAGCCGGTCTGGCACCTGCTGACCGCATGCTCGGCACGGCATTTGGCGGGGTGCGTGGCGTGGTGGTGTTGCTGGCGGTTACCGTCGTCATTGCCCTGACGCCACTCAAGGCCAGTGGTTGGTGGCAAGAGTCAATCGGCGCAGGCGTGCTGAGTGCTGCGCTCAAGGGTTTGAAGCCGGTGTTGCCACAAGAGTTTGGAAGGTACTTACCGTAATGTGTGGAATCGTAGGCGTTGTCTCCAACGCACCAGTCAACCAGCTCATCTATGACGCGCTGCTGCTATTGCAGCATCGGGGGCAGGATGCGGCGGGCATCGCCACGCAGCAGGAGCGCAAGTTCTTCATGCACAAAGCCAAGGGCCTGGTGAAGGATGTTTTTCGCACCCGCAACATGCGCGCGTTGCCCGGCAACTGTGGACTGGGCCAGGTGCGCTACCCGACGGCGGGCAATGCTTACAGTGAAGAAGAAGCGCAGCCTTTCTACGTGAATGCGCCGTTTGGCATTGTGCTGGTTCACAACGGAAATCTGACCAATGCAAAGGCGCTTAAAAGCGAGCTGTTCATCACCGACCACCGCCACATCAACACCGAGAGCGATTCCGAAGTCTTGCTTAACGTGCTGGCCCATGAGATTGAAAAAACCACGCGCGGCCTGCCTTTGCAGCCGCTGGGTATTTTTGCCGCCGTGCGCAACGTGCATCGCCGCGTCAAAGGCTCGTATTCGGTGATTGCGCTGATCGCCGGGCATGGCGTGCTGGCGTTTCGCGACCCGTTTGGCATTCGGCCCCTGTGCATGGGGCGCGGCCCTGGCACCGTGGTGCTGGCCAGCGAGTCAGTGGCGCTGGAAGGCACCTCGCACACGTTTGATCGCAATATCGATCCGGGCGAGGCAGTATTCATTGACCTGCAGGGCAATGTGCATGCACAACAGTGCGCGCAGGCACCGGTGCTGAATCCCTGTATTTTCGAGTTTGTCTATTTGGCCCGTCCTGATTCGGTGATGGACGGCATCTCGGTCTACCAAGCCAGATTGAATCTGGGCGAGGCACTGGCCAAGCGCGTGATCTCTACTGTGCCGCCCAACCAGATAGACGTTGTCATCCCGATCCCGGAATCAAGCCGCCCCAGCGCCGCTCAACTGGCGCAGTTGTTGGGCTTGCCCTACCGCGAAGGCTTTGTGAAAAACCGCTATGTGGGGCGCACCTTCATCATGCCGGGCCAGTCGGTGCGCAAAAAATCGGTGCGGCAAAAGCTCAATGCCATTGCCAGCGAATTCAAGGGGCGCAACGTGCTGCTGGTGGACGACTCCATTGTGCGCGGCACGACCAGCAAGGAAATCGTGCAGATGGCGCGCGACGCCGGTGCCCGCAAGGTTTACCTGGCCAGCGCCGCGCCGCCGGTGCGTTACCCCAATGTGTATGGCATTGACATGCCCACCAGTGCCGAGCTGGTGGCGCATGACCGCACGGTGGAGCAGATCCGCGAAATCATTGGCTGCGACGCGCTGATCTACCAGGACCTGGACGGCATGAAGAAGGCCATTGGCAAGCTGAGTTTGAAGATCAAGGGTTTCGACGCATCGTGCTTTGACGGCGTGTATGTCACGGGCGATGTCACGTCAGACGATATTGCCCGGCTCAACGAGAACCGTGCGGGTGGGGAAGAGGGCGAGGACGACACTTCGCGTCTGGCATTGCCAAATCACGCCGAATGATGATGACCTCCAGCACGTCCAACACCCTCCAGGCAAACACGCCGGCTGTCATGAATGCGCAAACCCAGTCCGTCATGAAAACGCGAACCCGTTTTGCGCCATCACCCACCGGGTTTATTCACCTGGGCAATATCCGATCAGCGCTATACCCGTGGGCGTTTGCACGCTCGACCGGTGGCGACTTCATCCTGCGCATTGAAGACACCGATGAAGACCGTTCCACCCAGGCTGCCGTCGATGTGATCATTGAAAGCATGTCGTGGCTGGGCTTGAATTACGACGAAGGCCCGTTCTACCAGATGCAGCGCCTCGACCGCTACAAAGCGGTGCTGGCAGGGCTGCTGGCCGCAGGCCATGTTTACCCCTGCTACATGGGCATTGCCGAGCTTGACGCCTTGCGTGAGCGCCAGACACTGGCCAAAGAAAAACCCCGCTACGACGGAACCTGGCGGCCCGAACCTGGCAAGACACTGCCAGCCGCGCCACCAGGCGTGCTGCCAGTGCTGCGATTCAAAAATCCGCAAGGCGGCTCAGTGGTCTGGGAAGACAAGGTCAAAGGCCGCATCGAGATTGGCAATGACGAACTGGACGATCTGGTCATCGCCCGGCCCGCGCCATTAGGGCAGGTCGGCACACCCACCTACAACTTCTGCGTTGTGGTGGACGACATTGACATGGCTATTACCCACGTCATTCGTGGTGATGACCACGTCAACAACACGCCACGGCAAATCAACATTTTCAAGGCCTTGGGCAAAGAACCACCGGTGTATGCCCATTTGCCCACCGTGCTCAATGAGCTTGGCGAGAAAATGAGCAAGCGCAACGGTGCCAAGCCGGTGACGCAGTACGCCGCAGAAGGCTACCTGCCTGAGGCCATGGTGAACTACCTGGCGCGCCTGGGTTGGAGTCATGGCGATGACGAAATATTCAGCCGCGAACAATTCCTGCAATGGTTCAACCTGGACCACCTGGGCCGTAGCGCTGCACAGTTTGATGAAGCCAAGCTGCGTTGGGTGAACGCGCAGCATCTCAAGGCCATGGCCGACGATGCCCTGGCACCTTTGGTTGCGGCGCAATTGCACAAACTTGGCATCCAGGTCGATGACCGCCTGCCGCGCATCTGTGCTTTGCTCAAAGACCGTTGCGACACGACTGTGGCGCTGGCCCATTGGGCCGAAGCGTTTTATGCTGACATTCATGCCCGGTCAGAAGACCTGGCGCAGCACGTGAGCGACCCCGTCAAACCTGCGTTGCGCATGCTGGCGGAAAAGTTGGCTACCTGCGTATGGGACAAGGCATCGATTGCAGCGGCAATCAAGGAAGTCCTTGCCGCCCTTGGCTGGATAATGCCGCAACTTGCCATGCCGGTGCGGGTGCTGGTGATGGGCACGGCCCAGACGCCATCGCTGGATGCCGTGCTTGAGTTGATCGGGCGAGAAAAAGTACTCGCAAGGCTGTCCAGAGCTTAAAGCCGTGTGGAAACCTGGTTATAATAAGAGGCTTAGAGGTTGACGGCATTGCGGTAGTGCAGCGCCATCAAACTCAGGTTTGGAGATTGTTTGGGGGGTATTTGGGGAGTATTTGGGGGTATAGCTCAGCTGGGAGAGCGCTTGCATGGCATGCAAGAGGTCAGCAGTTCGATCCTGCTTACCTCCACCAAAAATTTCTGAAAACAGCACGTTTCAAGGTTTTGACCCCATCGTCTAGAGGCCTAGGACACTACCCTTTCACGGTAGGTACCGGGGTTCGAATCCCCGTGGGGTCGCCAATTTTTCGAAAGATGAAAAGGCGCGAGTCAGTAATATGTTAATAGCGGTTAGCTTGAATACATTGAAGTATTTGGGAAATGACTTGGCTCGAAAGAGTGAATGTTGACATGAAAATGTCAGCTACCAGGAGTGGTAGTTCAGTTGGTTAGAATACCGGCCTGTCACGCCGGGGGTCGCGGGTTCGAGTCCCGTCCACTCCGCCAGAATGTTGTTATAATTCAACGACTTAAGAAAAACCCCTAGTTAGACTTGGGGCTTTTTTTTATGCCTTTTCGGGACCTCAGTGTCCTCAAATTGTCCCCAGTTATTCCCGCTTTTACTGATTTAGTTGTGTTGGTGTCCCCAGACTGTCCCCCGCCCAAAGCTTCTCAATAAAACTCGGGCAAATTAATGCGGCCAAATTTGGCCGCATTCAAAAAAGCTGGCTTTGAGACGGGACGTTCGGTGAAAGCCAAATAGATTCAATGCGCTGGCTGGCACCATCCGCATGGGCATGGTGATCCACCCGTTCCCAGCCTTGACAGAGCCGGTCGTACAGGTCGCATTGGTAGCTGTGAATGGCTGTCGATTAGCGCGCTTTTCTGGCTTTTGATCGCAAGTGGGCAATATGGGCCCGTACCGTCGCACCATTAAAACACGATTGCTACTATTTATATAGCTTACTATGCAGTGTAGTCAATGGCTATAGCCATTTTTTATAGGTAAATTCCGTAAAAATGGCTATCAGGACGCGCCTGCGGACTCGCCAATTCCGCCTACCACATTGCTAAAGCCGCCGTCCACATAAGTGATCTCGGCCGAGACGCCGCCGGCCAGGTCACTGAGCAAAAACGCGGCGACGTTGCCCACGTCTTCAATCGTCACGTTGCGGCGTATCGGTGAGGCCGCTGAGGCCTTGAGCATCTTGCCAAAGTCCTTGATGCCACTGGCCGCCAGTGTTTTGATAGGGCCCGCGCTGATGCCGTTCACGCGCACGCCCTGCGCGCCCATGCATTCCGCCAGGTAGCGCACCGACGCCTCCAGCGACGCCTTGGCCAGGCCCATGGTGTTGTAGTTGGGCAATACGCGCAAGGCACCGAGATAGGTCAACGTCAGCAGCGCCGATTTGGGGCTGAGGTAGGGGCGCGCCGCCTTGGCCATGGCTGGAAAACTGTAGGCCGAAATGTCGTGCGCCACCCTGAAACCCTCGCGCGACAGGCCGTCCAGAAAATCGCCCGTGATGCTGTCACGCGGCGCAAAGCCGATGCTGTGCACAAAGCCGTCAAACTTGGGCCAATGGGCCGACAGGTCTTTGAACAGCCTGTCAATCTGCTCATCGCTGCCCACATCGCAGTCAAAAATCAGCGTGGAATCAAAATCGGCCGCAAACTCGGTGATGCGTTCTTTAAACCGATCACCCACGTAGCTGAACGCCAGCTCGGCACCCTGCGCATGGCAGGCCTTGGCAATGCCGTAGGCAATCGAGCGGTTGCTCAGCACGCCTGTGATCAACAGTTTTTTGCCGGATAAAAAGCCCATGAATGTTTCCCGTGATGGTTGGATCAGAAGTTTGTTAGTGCAGAATTGTCGCATGCGCAGTTTGCTCAATTGCTGTTTGTCGATGCTGCTACTTGGGGTGGGATCGCCCGCTTGGGCAGCGCATGCCTACGCGCAATTCGGCGATATCAAGTACCCGCCCGGCTTCAGCCACTTTGCCTATGTCAATTCGAATGCTCCCAAAGGTGGTGCAATCCGCTTGGTGCCGCCCACCCGGCCTACCAACTTCGACAAGTTCAACCCGTACACCCTCAAAGGCACGCCACCGCACAACATCGGCGGGCTGCTCGTTGAAACCCTTTTAATCGGCAATTCTGAAGAGCCAACGACTTCTTACGGCCTGTTGGCCGAAGACGTGGACGTTGCACCGGACCGGCTGTCTGCGGTATTTCGGTTAAACCCGGCGGCGCGTTTTCATGATGGCTCTCCCGTGTTGGCAGCAGACGTGGTGCATTCTTTCAACACCTTGACGTCCACGCTGGCGGCGCCGCAGTACCGCACCATTTTTGCCGAGGTTAAATCGCTGCTGGCCACGGGTGAGCGCACGGTGCGTTTTGAATTCTCCAGACCGAACCCGGAACTGCCTCTCATTGCCGGCAGCCTGCCGGTGTTCAGCCGCCAATGGGGCGCTGGAAAGCCGTTCGATCAACTCATTACCGAGCTGCCCCTGGGCTCCGGACCCTACCGCGTGCTGGCCCCAAAGCTCGGCCGCGACATCACCTATACACGCGACCGGTCTTACTGGGGTGCCAAACTGGGTGTTCGCAAAGGCCAGTTCAATTTTGATCGCATCACCTACAAAATTTACCTGGACGAAACGGCACGCTTTGAGGCACTGCGTGCGGACGAGTTCGACTTCATGCGCGAATTCATCTCACGCAACTGGGCACGCCAATACAAAGGCAAACAGTTCGATTCGGGCGAGTTGAAGAAAGCCACCTTTGTGAATAAAAACCCGGGCGACTTTCAGGGCTACATCTTCAATTTGCGCAGTGACAAGTTCAATGACGTCCGGGTGCGCCGTGCCATCGGCCTGGCGATGGACTTTGAGTGGCTGAATCGCCAACTGTTTTACGGCCTGTACAAACGGGTTGAAGGCTACTACCCGAACAGCGAATTTCGTGCCGAAGGCGAACCCAAGGCGGATGAGCTGGCATTGATGGCGCCATTGCGCAGCCAGTTGCGCCCCGAAGTATTTGGCCCGGTGCCGCTGTCGCCGACAACGCTGGCACCCCGCAGTTTGCGTGGCAACCTGCGCGAGGCGCGCGATTTGCTGGCGCAGGCGGGCTGGCGCTATCGGGACGGTGCCTTGCGCAACGCCCGCGGAGCGCCTTTTGTCATTGAGTTCCTGAACGACCAGCCGTCATTGGTGCGTGTCGTCACACCGTTGCAAAAAACCTTGGAGAAGTTGGGTATCGAGCTCAAGTACCGGGCGGTTGATTCATCTTTGTCGAAGCAGAAAATGGACAACTTTGAGTTCGAGATGACCTCGCTTCGCCTGCCCGGCAGCACGGCGCCGGGGACCGAGCTGATTGAGCAGTTTGGCTCACTGGCGGCGCAAACCAGGGGTTCCAGCAACATCTGGGGCATTGCTGACCCGGCGATTGATGCCATTTTGCAAAAAGTTGTGTCGGCCAATACGCGCCCCGAACTGGCCAGTGCCATGCGCGTGCTGGACCGGCTGCTGACGCATGGCGCGTACTCGATTCCCCAGTGGTACAGCGGAGAGTTTTTTGTCGGCTACCGACCCCGCCGGTTTGAGTTGCCCGCCAATCCCCCCCCTTACTACCAGGTGGACGCCTGGGCGGTGACAACTTGGTGGGCATCGTCCGCCAACAAATAGCAAATAGCGATCACTGCAAAATGGCTGTCTACATCCTTAAACGTCTGTTGCTGATGGTCCCCACCCTGTTCGGGGTGCTGCTGCTGACTTTTGCCGTGGTGCAATTCGTGCCTGGCGGCCCGGTCGAGCAAATGGTTGCCCAGTTGCAGGGCCGCGATTCGGGTGGCGAGGGGGCAGCCGCTTCCGGCGCGGGCTACCGCGGGCGTCAGGGCCTGGACGACAAGCGGATTGCTGAAATTCGCGCCCTGTATGGGTTCGATAAGCCGGTGCATGAGCGGTTTTTACACATGCTTGGCCAGTTTGCCCGTTTTGATCTGGGTACCAGCTTTTACCAGCACAAGGATGTATGGACCCTGGTCAAAGACAAGCTGCCGGTCTCCATCAGCCTGGGGCTCTGGACGTTTTTCATCAGTTACCTGGTCGCGGTGCCCCTGGGTGTGGCCAAAGCCGTGCGGGCGGGCAGTCGTTTCGACACCGTCACGACGCTTCTGATTCTGCTGGGGTACGCCATTCCAGGCTTCGTTCTCGGCGTGGCCTTGCTGGTGATTTTCGGCGGTCAATTGCAGTGGTTTCCGCTGCGCGGGTTGACTTCGAGCAACTGGGAAGAGTTGACCTGGGGCGCGAAAATCGTCGATTACCTGTGGCACATTGCCATGCCCATCACCGCCATGGTCCTGGGCAGTTTTGCAGTCACGGCCATGCTGACCAAAAACGCGTTTCTGGAAGAAATCCGCAAGCAGTATGTGGTGACGGCCCGCGCCAAAGGTCTGAGTGACCGCCAGGTGCTGTGGAAGCATATTTTCCGCAACGCGCTGATCCCCATCATTACTGGCTTTCCGGCGGCTTTCATTGGTGCGTTCTTCACCGGGTCGCTGTTGATCGAAACCCTGTTTTCACTCGATGGCCTGGGCTTGCTGAGTTACGAGTCGGTCATCCGGCGTGATTACCCGGTGGTGCTGGGCACGCTGTACCTGTTCACGCTGATCGGGCTGGTGACCAAGCTGGTGAGTGATTTGTCTTATGTCTGGGTGGATCCAAGGGTGAAATTTGATTGATTTGATGCAGCGAGATAATTGAATCAACAATTGTATTTTTGATGCAAATCGGTAAAATTGCATCATTCAAACAGGAGTCAATCATGCGGACCACTTTGAACATTGACGATGACCTATTGGCTTTCGCGCAGGGCTTTGCAAATGCGCGTGGCATCAAATTGGGCACTGCAATTTCCGAACTGATCAAACTAGGTTGCCAGCATGTGCAGTCCGGGTCTGGCATCAAAACAAAGCTTGCGGCGGGCACAAAAGACCTTTGGGTGTTTGATCTGCCAGAGGGCACGCCGCAGATGACGGTCGCCGGGCTTGCCAGAGTGATGTCCCAGGACGAATCCGAGCAGGACGGGCAACAGGGCGGGATGATTCGGCCCGCAAAGCACAAAGCCACAAGGCTAGCTGCATGAATTTGCTCGACGTCAATGTGTTGTTGGCGCTTCAGTGGGAAAACCACCCCCACCATTCCATCGCAAAGACCTGGTACGTGGCCAATTCGACCAAGGGATGGGCCTCATGCGCATTGACGCAGGCGGGCTACATCCGGATTTCGTCTCAAAGCGCCTTTCAAAATGGCGGTGCATCCGTTGCAGATGTTGCGCAAGGGTTTCACGATTTTTCAACCAAGTCACGACACAAGTTTTTGCCCCTGGATTTTCCCTTTGAAGAGGTCAGACGGGTTTGTACTGGTGGCCTGGTGGGACACCGGCAAGTGGCTGATGCATTCCTTTTGACATTGGCCATCAATCATAAAATCAAGTTCGTTACCCTGGACAGAGGGGTTTTGCAGCTTCTGGCGACAGATCTTGAGCGCGAGCGGCATTTGGTAATTTTGGGACTGTGATGGCGGCTCAGAATTCATCGGCACCTGTCGCGTCCGCCTCCCCCAGCCGCCGCGCCTGGCTGCGCTTCAAGCGCAACCGCCTGGGCTTCTGGAGCCTGGTTGCGTTTTGCGCACTGGTGGTGTTAAGCCTGGGCGCAGAACTTATCTCCAACGACCGTCCCTTGATCGTGCGCTACGACGGGCAGACTTATTTCCCCATGCTCAAAAACTACCCCGAAAAAACCTTTGGCGGTGATTTTGAGACCGCCACCGACTACTTGGATCCTTTCATCCGCGACCGGTTCTCCATGCCCGGCAATTGGGCCATTTATGCGCCCAACACCTACGGCTCAAAGACGCTGAATTACTTCGCCAAACAACCCAACCCGTCCAGCCCGACGCTGGACAACTTTTTGGGCACCGATGACCGGGGCCGCGACCTGCTGGCGCAGCTAATTTACGGCTTTCGCGTCAGCGTGCTGTTTGCGCTGGCGCTGACCTTTGTGGGCGTGCTGCTGGGCATCATCACCGGCGCGTTGCAGGGCTTCTTTGGCGGCAAGACGGACCTGGCTTTCCAGCGGTTTATCGAGATCTGGGGTGCGATGCCGGAGCTGTATTTGCTGATCATTTTCAGCGCCGTGTTTGCGCCCAGCATCAGCCTGCTGCTGATATTGCTCAGCCTGTTTGGCTGGATGGG
>JANMVO010000712.1:0-1696 GCA_031392805.1 Rhodoferax sp.
TTTGCGCCGTTGGTTTCCTTGAAAGCGTCCCATCCGTTGTTCACGCCCCCTATCAGACTCAAAGTATCGTTAACTTCATAGGTGGCGCGAACCCCGCTATGCGTGAATGGAATGGCGTAGCCGAACAGAATCGAGCGGGAGAAATTGGGGTTGGCTGGGCTTTTGATCACCTCGGCACCAGCCAAGGTAACGTACTTGCCGCCAATGACAGTCCACGGCCCAGTGGCGTACTGGGCAAACGCCTGAGTCAGGTCGATCTTGTTGTTTTTGCCAAAACCAAGGCCGTAAGCATTGATAACGTCGGCATCCCGGCCGAACGTTGCGTTGAGAAGAAAGCCTAAACCTTCCTTCGGCTGTTTGGCCAGGGTGAATGCCAATTGCTGGATGGCGGCACCTTTTTGCTCCAAGTCAAACACCCGGCTCGCCGTGCCGCTGGTAAACGCGTTGCTCTGTGAAAGCCGGTTATAAGAAGCGTCGATATAACCGCTAAATTCCAACCCGCCCGCAGCCTGGTTGGTCGGCGCAGCCGCAGGCGCAGTCGTCTGGGCCATGGCCGCAGTAGCAGCCATCAAAATAGGCAGAACGAGGGTGGTTTTTTTTTCGATCTTCATAGGTTCTCCAAGTGATAAAGTTAGCCGATGCAATGACCATGCATAGAGCATGCCAAAGTTTTTTCTGTTTTGTATCGCATATCGTCAACCAAATAGCGTGCCCTGCGTTATCATATATGTATAAATAAACAGTATGCACCAATTTGGCGCTTACTTTGAATGCCACGCGTCTTCGCGCACCAATTTGGAGAGGAGTTCCCTTGAGTTTGTCTTTGGTGCAAAGCCGTGCTTTGCTTGGCTTGAATGCCGCCGCTGTCACGGTGGAAGTTCACCTGGCGAATGGCTTGCCCAGCTTTACACTGGTGGGGCTTGCCGAAGTCGAAGTCAAGGAAGCGCGCGAGCGCGTACGCTCGGCCATTCAAAACTCGGGGCTGGCGTTTCCCCACAACAAGCGCATCATCGTCAATCTGGCGCCGGCCGAGTTGCCAAAGGATTCAGGCCGGTTCGATCTGCCTATTGCGATTGGCATTCTGGCTGCCAGTGGGCAAATTGATAGCGCAAAGCTCGCCGGGTACGAGTTTGCAGGGGAGCTCTCACTCTCGGGCGAGTTACGCCCCGTTCGGGGCGCGCTGGCCATGAGTCTGGCGCTACACGCTGGCCAAGTTGTCAGCCGTCTCGTGCTGCCACCCGAGAGTGCCGAAGAAGCGGCCCTGGTGCCCGACGCCCATGTTTATCGCGCAAGACATTTACTCGATGTGGTGGGGCATTTTTTGCCGACCACGCCCGAGGCCGCGCCCCAAGAACCCTCCACCGGCTGGACGCGAGTCAACCCAACGCCGCTGACAGTCGGCGCCCACTATGCTGATCTGGCGGATGTCAAAGGCCAGTCGGGTGCCAAGCGAGCACTTGAGATCGCCGCTGCAGGGGGTCACAGCCTGTTATTGATGGGGCCGCCCGGTTCTGGCAAATCCATGCTGGCGCATCGTTTTGCGGGCCTGTTGCCGCCCATGACCGTGATCGAAGCCCTGCAAAGTGCCGCCATTGCGTCCTTGGGGGGACGGTTTTCCCTGGAACACTGGGCACAGCGGCCGACCTGTAGCCCGCACCACACTGCCAGCGCGGTGGCGTTGGTGGGTGGGGGCTCA
>JANMVO010000023.1:0-2376 GCA_031392805.1 Rhodoferax sp.
GCCAACCACATCAAGGGCGGACGCATCAAGGCGCTGATGGTGGCGGGTGCCAAACGCAATCCGGCGTTCCCGGATGTGCCGTGTGCCGCCGAGCTGGATTTGCCGGATTACACCGTGACCACCTGGTACGGAATCTGGGCCCCCAAAGGATGCCCCGCTGATGTGCAGGCCCGTGTGGTTGAGGAAATCAACAAGGCGGGTCTGTCGGATGAAGCCAAAACCGTATGGGCTGCGCAAGGCGCTGAGTATGGCCGTCTGTCACCTCAACAGTTTGGAGCATTTGTGAGCGCCGAGGTCAAGCGCTGGGCGGCAGTGGTGAAGGCTTCAGGCGCCAAACTGGACTGAAGTCGGAAGAAAATAGGGTTGTAGCCCTTGTAAATAGTACATACCTAGCTACCAATATAATAGTAGTGTGTTTTGTTTAACTTGTTTGATTTTTGACCGCCGAACCCGCCTACCCATTTAACCAGCCTATCCGATGAACCCGCAAACCCCTGCTTCCAACCACAACCTGTTTGCCGCTCTGCGCGCTGCGTTCCCCGCCGATCTGGACTCTGTTGCCATTGAAACCGACAACGATCTGCGCTACACTTGGCGAGACCTGGAGCGCGCCACCGCCATGATGGCCAATCTGCTGGCATCGCTGGATTTGCCGATGGGATCGCGCATTGCGGTCCAGGTGGAAAAATCGGTTGAAGCCGCCATGCTGTACCTGGCCACACTGCGTGCGGGCTACGTGTTTTTGCCGCTCAACACGGCTTATCTAAGCGCCGAGATGGCGTACTTCATCGGCAATGCCGAGCCCGCTGTGGTGGTGTGCACTCCTAAAAATTTCGGCTGGGTCAGCAAGATTGCCTTCAAGGCCGGCACCCAAAGCGTCTTCACCCTGGGCGACGACCGCACCGGCTCGCTGCTGGATCGGGCCGCGCATTGCAGCGACCAGCACACGCCGGTCTGCAGTGCGGCAGATGACCTTGCCGCCATCCTGTACACCAGCGGCACCACGGGCCGCAGCAAGGGGGCGATGCTGACGCACGGCAACATGCTCAGCAACGCGTTGGTGCTGAAAGATTATTGGGGCTGGCGTACACCAGAAGAAGGCGGAGATGTGCTCATCCATGCGCTGCCCATTTTCCACGTGCACGGCCTGTTTGTGGCCCTGCATGGCGCGCTGATCAATGGCAGCAAAATGATCTGGCTCGGCAAGTTTGACCCCAAGCTGGTTGTGCGCAAAATGCCCGAGGCGACGGTTTTCATGGGCGTGCCAACGCTGTACACGCGCTTGCTGGCAGAGCCGGGTTTGACGCACGATGCGGTGCGCAACATGCGGCTGTTTGTGGCGGGATCGGCCCCGCTGCTGATTGAGACTTTCACCGCCTGGCGGGAGCGCACCGGCCATACCATTCTGGAGCGCTATGGCATGAGCGAGACGGCGATGTTGACCTCTAATCCCTACCGTGCGGATGCGCGCTACCCTGATCCGCTGGACTCTGATGCGCGTGGTGCATCGCGCGCCAATCCGCCAGTGAGCCACCAGTCCGGGCGGCGCGGCGGCACGGTCGGTTTTCCGCTGCCAGGTGTCAGTCTGCGTGTGCAGGACGACGAAGGAAAGTCTTTGCCCGTGGGCGAGATTGGTGGCATCCAGGTCAAGGGCCCCAATGTGTTCAAGGCCTACTGGCGCATGCCGGAAAAGACCGCCGAAGAATTCACGGCAGACGGCTATTTCAAGACCGGCGACCTGGGGAAAATTGACGAGCGCGGCTACGTGACGATTGTGGGACGCAGCAAAGACCTGATCATCAGCGGTGGCTACAACGTGTACCCGGCCGAGATCGAGGGCTACATCAACGAGTTGCCGGGCGTGGCCGAGAGCGCGCTGGTGGGCGTGCCGCATCCCGACTTTGGCGAGGTGGGTGTGGCGGTGGTGGTGGCCCGGCCTGGCGCGGTTTTAGCGGCAGCGCAGATCATCGCCAGCCTGAAGGCAAAGTTGGCCAACTTCAAGATCCCCAAGCACTGCGTTGTCGTGGCTGAACTGCCGCGCAACACCATGGGAAAAGTGCAGAAAAACCTCTTGCGGGAGCAGTACAGCCAGGCCCGCTGACGGCGACAGGCCAAATGAAAATGCTTCTAAATAAGAAGCATAGTATGCATAGTCAACAAGGGCTACAGCCAAGTTTACCTCAGGACCAGCACCGGAATATGCGAATGCGTGAGCACATGCTGGGTTTCACTGCCCAGCAGCAGGCGCTTGATGCCTTTGCGCCCATGGGATGCCATCACAATCAAATCGCAATTGTGCTTTTTTGCCGCCGCCACAATGGCTTCAGCCACCAAATCTGATTTGGCGGTGACCGCCTTGGCGACAACACCTTTGGC
>JANMVO010000062.1:0-3313 GCA_031392805.1 Rhodoferax sp.
CCCACGCCGTAGAGCACGGCGGCGACGTGTTTGCACATGTCGGCCCAGTCGGGGCAACTGCAGGTGAAGCGCATCTCTGAAGGTGCCGGAAACAGGCCAGTCTGCGGCTTGCAGATGCGCTGCATGACGGCGGTTGACAGCTTGCCTTGCAGCAGTTCGACCAGCGAATCGATGGAGCCGGCGCAGTCTTTGCCGATGGCCTGCCAGTGGGGTGCCGCAACCGGGCTGACCTTGACCGCGACCGTGTACAGGCTGGACCCCATGACGCGCGCCTGCACTTCGCCGTGGGCGATGCTGAGGTGAATGACTGAGCCGTTGCGCACATAAGTGCGCCCGCGCGGCAGGCGGTTGGCGTAGTCGCTGTAGGCCTCCAGGTTGTCGCACCAGGCCTTGCCCCAGAAGGTCTTGGCCGTGGTTCCCCGGTGCGGCTCTATGCCCGAGAAACTGGCACCTGATTTTTTGGCTTTGGCGGCTTCTTTTTCGGCCATCCTTTGTCGGGCCGCAACCGGGACATAGGGCTTCCAGCTGTAATAGCTCATGGATGTATCTGCCTTTCTTGCTTCGCTGCCCTGTTCAGTTTTCTTGGGCCGAGTGAATGTCGAGTTTTACCAGATCAAGCAGCGCCGCATCGCTCATCTCGGTCAGCTGCAATTCTGCGCCGCCCTCCAGCACATCTTTAACCAGTTGCTGTTTAGATTCGATCAACGCATCAATTCGGTCTTCAACCGTGCCACGGCAGACGAACTTGTGAACCAGCACGTTCTTCTTCTGGCCAATGCGAAAGGCACGGTCGGTCGCCTGATTTTCCACCGCCGGGTTCCACCAGCGGTCAAAATGAATCACGTGTGATGCCGCCGTCAGGTTCAGCCCCGCACCTCCGGCTTTGAGCGACAGCACGAAGAACGGTGTCAGCTCATCATCCTGAAACCGCCTGACCAGTTCGCGCCGTTTTGCCACCGGCGTGCCGCCATGCAGCACCAGGCCGTCGCGGCCAAAAATAGATCCCAGAAAAGCCGCCAGCGGCTGCGTGGTTTCGCGGAACTGGGTGAACACCAGCACTTTTTCCTGCTTGGCCGCGATCACCTCGACCAACTCGCGCAATCGGGCAAACTTGCCACTGTCGGCCGCGCTCCAGGCACCATCGCCCAGCCACTGCGAGGGGTGGTTGCAAATCTGCTTGAAGCGCATCAGGTATGACAGCACCACACCCTTGCGGCCAATGCCCTCGGCATCATTCAGCGCAGCGGCCAGATCGTCAACCGCGCGCTGGTAGAGCGCGGCCTGGGCCGGGCTCAAGTGACACCAGGCCTTGACCTCGGTTTTGTCCGGCAGGTCGTCAATCACTTGTTTATCGGTCTTTAAGCGCCGCAGGATATAGGGCCGCACCAGTGTGCGCAGCGGGCCAAAGTGTTCGCCCTGCGCCAGACGTTTCGCAAACTTGGCGAAGACCTTGTCCGAACCCAGCAGGCCGGGGTGTGTGAAGTCAAAAATCGACCATAAATCTGACAGGCGGTTTTCCACCGGCGTTCCGGTCAGGGCAATGCGGGTGGCAGCCTTGAGCTTTTTCACCTGGCGGGTTTGCTTGGCACCCGGGTTCTTGATGGCCTGGGCTTCGTCGATGACGGCCACGCGCCAATCCATGCTCTCAAACACCGGCAGGCGCAACAGCGAGCCATAGCTGGTGATGACCAGATCAGCGCCCGCCAGTTGTGCCGCAGTCAGCGCGCGCATCTCGTTGCCTGGCATGGCCGAGGGGTGAACAATCGTCACACGCAAGCCTGGCGCAAAGCGCTCGGCTTCGGCCGCCCAATTGGCCAACAGCGACGCGGGTGCCACCAGCAGACTGGGCTGCACCGACGTTTGCTCCCGCTTTAACACCAGCAACAGGGCCAGCACCTGAATCGTCTTGCCCAGGCCCATGTCGTCTGCCAGACAGGCCCCCAGCCCGAGGCGGGTCAGCAGGTACAGCCAGCGCACGCCGGCCTCCTGGTACGGGCGCAAGGTGGCCTTCAAGTCTTTGCCAGGGGTGACCTGTGCCAGACCTTCGGGTTGGCGCAGGCCTCGCAAAGTCTCGGCCAGCCAGGGACCGGCCACTAGCTGGGTCCAATCGGCATCGGCGGGATCCACCGAATCATCGAGCGAAGCACCTGCCATCAGACGCATGGCATCAGCCAACGGCAACCCCTTGGCAGCGGCGGCTTGCTCAATCCCCTGAAAACGCGCCAGCATGCGCCCGAGTTTTTTGCCGTCCACCTCAACCCAGCGACCGCGAATCAATTGCAGGCCATCGCTGGCGGTGAGCAAGGCATTGATCTCGGCCTGGTTAAGCGCCTCACCCTCCAGCGTGACGGCCATGCTGAAATCCAGCAAGGTGTCCATGCCCAACAGCGAAGGCGGCCGGGCACCCACGCTGGCTTTGACCTGTGGCCGCGACGGACGGCCTGCGCCCCAGGCAAGCGGTGCCCGCACGATGATGCCGGCCGCCTCCAGCTTGGGCACATCGGTGAGGAACTGGTAAGCCTCGACCGGCGTCCAGCGTAGCGGGTGGTAGATTTCATTACGCCGCACCATGTCATGCAGCCAGCCGCATTGCGCCGCAGCCCCCTGCACTGGCTTGAGCAGGGACAGCAACTGCGCCTGGCTTTTGCCGTCTGAAAATTCTGTCAACGCTTTTGACAGCGGCAGGTGCTGCGCCTTGCCATGGGCCGACAGGCGCGAGGTGTAGGTGGCCATGAAGGCAAATGGCGCGTCCGGGTCTTTGCGGTTCTCCGCCAGGTTGAAAACCACCCGGCCCACCAGGTTCCAGGCCGGGTGGCAGGCTTTGAGATAGGGCTGCAGCGTCATCTGCGAGTCGGCAAGCTCGCGCCGCAAGGCAGCATCAATGGCCGTCCAGAAAACGCCTAGCACGGCTGGCGTTAAATACTCCGAGCCCCGCATCGGTGGCAGGTCGGCAATCAGGGCATCGAACGCTTCATCGTCGGGCGTCACAACGTCAATGACCGTGCCGTCCGAAGACGCGCATACCGCCGTGACGTAGCGCGCGGCAAAGTCTCGCCACCAGCCCAACACCGGCGGCAACACAACACCCACCTGGCTTGCAGCCAGGTGCAGCAGAGCGTGCGCGCTGCTTTTTTCAAATGCATCCAGCAGCGCGCGCTGCAACGCCATGGATAATTCTTGCGCATCGGCATCGAGGGCTGGCAGCAGGTGTCCGTTGGGGGTCAGGAAAAAGCTGTTTAAAGTGGTTTCGCCGGGTTGCATGGGGCCACAGCATAAGCCAAGCCGTGACCACAATGAGTTTGATTGCTGCGAT
>JANMVO010000094.1:0-5998 GCA_031392805.1 Rhodoferax sp.
TTCAGGAGACCGGCTTCAACCGCACGGCTGCAGCCGTGCGTCTGGGCTTGAGCCTGCGCCAGATTCGTTACCGCATCGCGCGGCTGGCGATTGAGGTGCCGCAGGGCAATGAAGCGAATGACGAACCTGCCTGACGCGTCGTCTGTTGCGTCGGCTCGACAAACCTCGCCCGACACCCTCTGGCTTGATGGCTGGTACCGGTTTGCGCATCGCCTGTCTTCACCCAATTTTGGCCCCAGACCGCCAGCGGCAAACACCGACCTGATCGTGGTCCATTCGATCAGCCTGCCACCGGGCGAATATGGCGGCGATGAAGTGCAGCGGCTGTTTACCAACCAGCTTGACTGGAGCCTGCACCCTTATTTCAAAAGCATTGAAGGCCTGCAGGTATCCGCGCATTTCTACATTCGGCGCACTGGCGATCTCTGGCAATTCGTAAGCGTTGACCACCGCGCCTGGCACGCCGGAGCGTCTTGCTACCGGGGCCGTGGAAATAGCAATGACGACTCAATCGGCATCGAGCTCGAAGGGTTTGAGGGTGGGGATTTCGAAGACGCGCAATACGACACACTGGGAAGCCTTTGCCCGGTCATCGCGCAACATCATCCGGTGCGTCATGTTGCGGGTCACGAACATATCGCGCCTGGCCGCAAGGCAGACCCCGGTGCGGGCTTCAACTGGCTACGTTTGCACCGCACGCTGGGCTGGCCAGTGCAGTGTTTTCCCGATGAACTCGTTTCAAAGTGTGACAGCTGATTTGGATTTCTTTAGCCAACGCAACCCGTCAAGGCGCATGGCTGCTTGATATGCCTAATCCAAAGGCCATTCAAAGAGATAGCATCTTACTGCCGGACACTACCGGTAGTGGCTTGTAATCCCATTGGACCCCATATATAGTGTGTGCTGTTGACTCCGGGGGCTTGTCAATAAAATTGCGGGGGCAGTCGGGATTCGCGCAAAAAACTCTAGAACAGCCCTTGAATCAGCCCCATTTCAGCCAAAAGAACTTTGTAATTGACGAGGAAATAATGCAGATCGCTTTAAATACGCCGCCCACACGCCCTGCTGGTGTCATTGCCCGCCACGGCGCAGGGGGCGCGGACGACGCAGCAGTCAACCCGCTGGCTCACTATCAGGTCATCCGCCGCAACGGCGCCGTCGTGCCGTTTGAGCCGAACAAGATTGCAGTCGCCATGATGAAGGCGTTTTTGGCCGTGCATGGCACGCAAGGCGCAGCCTCGGCCAGCGTGCGGGAAATGGTCGATGGCCTGACCCAGGCTGTGATTCGCGCCTTGATGCGCTCACGCCCTGGCGGCGGCACTTTTCACATCGAAGATGTGCAAGACCAGGTTGAGCTGGGTTTGATGCGCGGTGGCCATCACGAGATCGCCCGTGCCTATGTGCTGTACCGCGAAAAACGCACCCAGGAGCGCGCCAAAAAGGTGACCCAGGAGGCGCCCAAGGCACCGCAGTTGCATGCCCTGGACGGTGGCCAGCGCATCGTGCTCGATCTGGCCCGGCTCAAGGGCCTGATTGAATCCGCCTGTGCCGGTTTGGGCGCGGATATAAAGCCCGACCCGATCATGGCCGAGACCCTGCGCAACCTGTATGACGGCGTGCCCATGGACGAGGTCTACAAGGCCTCGGTTCTGGCTGCGCGCACCTTGATCGAGAAAGATCCAGACTACACCTACGCCACGGCGCGCCTGCTGTTTCACACCATCGCCAAAGAGGTGCTGGGCAAAGACGTGGCACCCAGCGACATGGGACAGGCTTATGTAGACTACTTTCCCCAGTTCATCAAAAAGGGCGTTGACAATCAATTGCTCGACGAGCGCCTGCTGCAGTTCGACCTGAAACGGCTCGGGGCATCGCTAAAGGCGCAACGTGATTTGAAGTTTGACTATTTGGGTCTGCAAACCCTGTATGACCGTTACTTCCTGCACGTTGGCAAATCGCGCATTGAGCTGCCCCAGGCTTTTTTCATGCGCGTTGCCATGGGCCTGTCCCTGAACGAGATCGACCGCGAGGCCCGCGCCATCGAATTCTATGAAGTGCTCTCCAGCTTTGATTTCATGTCCAGCACGCCCACCCTGTTTAACAGCGGAACGCTTCGCTCGCAGCTTTCCAGCTGCTACCTCACCACCGTGCCTGACGACCTGGACGGCATTTACGAGTCCATCAAGGAAAATGCGCTGCTGTCGAAGTTCGCCGGCGGCCTGGGCAACGACTGGACCCGCGTGCGCGCCTTGGGCAGCCACATCAAGGGCACCAATGGCGAATCCCAAGGCGTTGTGCCCTTTCTCAAAGTGGTCAATGACACGGCAGTGGCGGTCAACCAGGGCGGCAAGCGCAAGGGGGCGGTCTGCACGTACCTGGAAACATGGCACCTGGACATCGAGGAATTCCTGGAGCTGCGCAAAAATACCGGTGATGACCGCCGCCGCACCCATGACATGAACACGGCCAACTGGATTCCCGACCTGTTCATGCGCCGGGTGATGGAGAACGGCCCATGGACCTTGTTCTCTCCAAACAATGTGCCAGACCTGCACGACAAGTTCGGCGCCAACTTCGAGCGCGCTTATGTGGCCTACGAGGAAAAAGTAGCTCGTGGTGAAATCAACCCCGCCCGCACCGTGCAGGCCAGCGACCTCTGGCGCAAGATGCTCACGATGTTGTTCGAAACCGGTCACCCCTGGATCACCTTCAAAGATGCCTGCAACGTGCGTTCTCCGCAGCAGCATGCTGGCGTCGTGCACTCCAGCAACCTGTGCACCGAGATCACGCTCAACACCAGCGACACGGAAACTGCGGTGTGCAATCTGGGCTCTGTGAATCTGCTGCAGCATTTGAAAGCCGGACCCGAAGGTGTGAACGGCAGCGCTCTGGTGCTGGATCACGCCAAGCTGCAAAAAACCATCACCACGGCGATGCGCATGCTGGACAACGTGATTGACATCAATTACTACGCCGTGAAAAAAGCGCGGGACTCCAACCTGCGCCACCGCCCGGTGGGCCTGGGGGTCATGGCTTTCCAGGACAGCCTGTATGAATTGCGCATTCCCTATGCCAGCGACGCCGCTGTCGAATTTGCGGACCGGTCCATGGAGGCGATCTGCTATTACGCCTATCAGGCGTCGACCGAGCTGGCGCGCGAACGCGGGCAGTATTCCAGCTACAAAGGCTCGCTGTGGGACCGGGGCATTTTGCCGATTGACACCCTGGACATGCTGGCCATCGAGCGGGGCGGAGCAACCGGAGACGGGCCCAATGCCTCGCCCTATCTGCAAGTTGACCGCTCCTCAACACTGGACTGGGATGGCCTGCGCCAGAAGATTGCCAGAGACGGCATGCGCAACTCCAACTGTGTGGCGATTGCGCCCACGGCCACCATTTCCAACATCATTGGCGTGGACGCGTCCATTGAGCCGTGCTTTGGCAACCTCTCGGTCAAGTCCAACCTGTCGGGCGAGTTCACCGTGATCAACCACTATTTGGTGCGCGATCTCAAGCGCCTGGGACTTTGGGACGATGTGATGGTGATGGACCTGAAACATTTCGATGGCTCGCTGAATCCAATTGACCGTGTGCCTGCTGACATCAAGGCGCTGTACGCCACCGCATTTGAGGTTGACACACGCTGGCTGGTGGAGGCTGCTGCACGGCGGCAGAAATGGATTGACCAGGCGCAATCCCTCAATATCTACATGGCCGGCGCGTCAGGTAAAAAGCTCGACGACACCTACAAGCTGGCATGGATTCGCGGCTTGAAAACGACCTATTACCTGCGCACCCTGTCCGCCACCCACGCCGAAAAATCTACCATCGTGTCGGGACGCATGAACGCGGTGTCCTCAGGGCCAAGCGAGTCGCACGGTCGCACCCGTGGCATGAGCGCGCTTGATGCGGCAGCAGCAGCAGCGGTGGACCAGTTGAAGATGGCAACCAACGCGGCAACCGACATTAAATTTTGCGGTGTTGATGACCCCACGTGTGAGTCTTGTCAGTGATGCGCCATTTGCTGAACAAGAGAAAAAGCAGGCACGGAATAACGCTCTGCGATGCTATTGAACAACACAATGCGGGCTCGATGTGAATGAATACTTTTCATTTCATTTCGCTACTCCCATAATTCACTGATTGGAATTATTTATGTTGACCTGGGACCAAGAAGTCAAGCCCACATCGCAATCGCCTCTCGTACACGGCACGTTCAGCAGCCGTATGGAAGAGCCAATTCCGTTCATTGCCAAACGGCGTATTCTTGATGACGGCGCGACGCAGCCGATCACACCCCTGCACACGTCTGCGCCACAAGCTTTCACCAACGTGGCTGCACCCCAGTCCACCCCTAACGTGGCTGCGCCCCAGTCCATCACCAACGTGGCTGCGCCACGTCGTGTCAACGCCGCCGACAAGCGAATCATCAACGGCAAGACTGACGTCAATCAACTGGTCCCGTTCAAGTACAAATGGGCTTGGGAGAAATACCTCGCCAGTTGTGCCAATCACTGGATGCCTCAGGAAGTCAACATGTCGCGCGACATTGCGTTGTGGAAAGACCCCAACGGCCTGACTGAAGATGAGCGGCGTATCGTTAAACGCAATCTCGGTTTTTTTGTCACCGCAGATTCACTGGCTGCCAACAACATTGTGCTGGGCACTTACCGTCACATCACGGCACCCGAGTGCCGCCAGTTTTTGCTGCGCCAGGCGTTTGAGGAAGCCATTCACACGCATGCCTACCAGTACATCGTGGAGTCGCTGGGCCTCGATGAGAGCGAAATTTTCAACGCCTACAACGAAGTCAAATCCATTCGTGACAAAGACGAGTTCCTGCTGCCTTTCATTGCAGCCATCATGGACCCGAACTTCCACACCGGCACGCCAGAGGATGATCAGACCCTGCTGAAGTCGCTGATTGTGTTTGCCTGCCTGATGGAAGGCCTGTTCTTTTATGTAGGCTTCACCCAGATTCTGGCGTTGGGCCGGCAAAACAAAATGACGGGGGCTGCAGAGCAATACCAGTACATCCTGCGTGATGAGTCCATGCACTGCAATTTTGGCATCGACTTGATTAACCAGCTCAAGGCCGAGAACCCGCAATTGTGGACCAGCGAATTCAAAGCCGAAATCAAGGCTTTGTTTGAGCAGGCGGTTGAGCTTGAATACCGGTACGCTGAAGACACCATGCCGCGCGGCGTACTGGGCATGAATGCCTCAATGTTCAAAGGCTATTTGCGCTACATCGCCAACCGGCGCGCGACGCAAATCGGACTGCAGGCGCTGTACCCCAATGAAGAAAACCCATTCCCCTGGATGAGTGAAATGATCGACCTGAAGAAAGAGCGCAACTTCTTTGAAACCCGCGTGATCGAGTACCAATCCGGCGGCGCGCTTTCCTGGGATTGAAGGCTGACACAACCATGATATCCAGAATGATGCAAATTGCTGATGGCCCCAAAGAGGGCCAGGGCAGTTTGTACACCCGAGTTCATGGTGCTGGGCACAAGCCCAACACCATGAGTCGCTTCATGCATTCCAACTGGCATGAAGTGCTCTTTGTAAATTGATCAAGGAGAAAATTGAAATGGCAACTGCAAAAAAACCGGTCGCAAAAAAGGCCGCACCCTCGAAGAAAGCTGCACCTGCAAAAAAAGCCGCACCAGCAACGAAAGTAGCTGCAAAGAAGGCTCCAGCAAAGAAGACTGCACCTGCTAAAAAGGCAGCAGCGAAAAAGGCGCCGGCCAAGAAAGTAGAAGCCAAGAAGGCTCCAGCCCAAAAAGCAGCCGCTCAAAAAGCAGCCGCTCAAAAAGCGCCTGCCAAAAAGGTCGCCGCCAAAAAACCTGCTGCTAAAAAGCCAGCCGCCAAGAAAGCAGCCAAGAAGCCGGCTGCGAAGAAAGCCGCGAAAGCACCCGCTGCCAAGGCAGCGCCTGCTCCCGCTGCCCCTGCGGCTCAGACTACCCTGAACCCGCAGGCCGCCTGGCCGTTTCCA
>JANMVO010000097.1:0-2932 GCA_031392805.1 Rhodoferax sp.
GTCAGGCGCTGCGCGTAGGCCAGGCCCTCATCGCGCAACGGGTCGTAGCCTGCTGTCATTACGAAAGCGGGTGGCAGATGGGCCAGGTTCTCGCACAGCAATGGCGAGGCGCGCCAGTCCGCGAATTTGGCCTCATCGCCGGTGTAATGCATCTGAAAATACGCAATCGTGTCACTGGTCAGCATATAGCCCTGGCCATTGGTCTGGTGCGATGCACTCAGACGGCGCATGTCGGTTGAGGGGTAAATCAGCACTTGGAAGGCGATGGGCAAAGCGCCTGCCACATTCACGACAGTCCCAGCATTCCCAACATTCGCAGCTATCCCATCACTCCCACCATCACGCGCCAAAATCGACACCACAGCCGCCAGATTGCCACCAGCGCTGTCGCCACCTACCGCCAGACGCGACGCATCCAGCCCGAGCGACACGGCGTTGTCGTGCACCCAACGCGTGGCGGCATAACAATCGTCCACCGCAGCAGGAAAACGGTTCTCCGGCCCCATGCGGTAGTCCACCGCCACCACGGCACAGCCCGAGCCATTGGCCAGCTCGCGGCACAGGGTGTCATGCGTGTCCAGGTCACCAATCACCCAGCCGCCGCCGTGGAAGTAGACCAGCACGGGCAGCGCTTGCCCGGACGTTTTGACGAACGGCTTGTACAACCTCAGCGCTATCGCACCATGCGGCCCGGTGGCTTGCAGGTCTTGCACCAGCGCCACCTGCGGTGCGTCCGGCTGGGTGAAGAAACGGCGCTCGCGGAAAAAGTGCCGCGCGTCAGCCGGACTTAACGTGTGCGTCGGGGGCACGCCACGCTCTTGCATCAAGTTGATCAGTGCGCGGGCTTCAGGGTGCAGCATGTATACTCCTATTTTAATAGCTACTTATGTATATTACACGAGGGCTAGAGGCCAATTTGACCACCTAAACCGGCTGAAAACAGCAAAATACAGGAAAAAACAGCGTCACACAGCGTCAAGCCGCGCGGCGCGCCTTGACCGCCTGAGACATCACCTCCAGCGCATGCAAAGAATGCTCCCAGCCCAGGCAGGCGTCGGTGATGCTCTTGCCATATTCGAGCTTGGTCGCATCGTCCTGGCCTGGCGTGAATTTTTGCGCACCAGCGTTTAGGTGGCTCTCCACCATCACGCCAAAAACGCTTTTTGATCCCCCGATCACCTGCGCGGCAATGTCCCGCGCCACGTCCAGCTGCTTCTCATGCTGCTTGCTGCTGTTGGCGTGGCTGCAGTCCACCATCAGCGTGGCCGGCAGTTTGGCTTTAGCCAGATCGGCGCAGGCCGCAGCCACGCTGGCGGCGTCGTAGTTGGGCGCCTTGCCGCCGCGCAAAATCACGTGGCAATCGGGGTTGCCATTGGTTTGCACAATTGCCACCTGGCCATTCTTGTGAACTGACAAAAAGTGATGGCCACCGGCGGCGGCCTGAATCGCGTCGGTGGCGATTTTGATGTTGCCGTCGGTGCCATTCTTGAAGCCGATCGGCGCTGACAGACCCGAGGCCAGTTCGCGGTGCACCTGGCTCTCAGTGGTGCGCGCGCCAATCGCGCCCCAGGCAATCAAATCGCCCAGGTACTGTGGCGAGATCACATCCAGAAACTCGCTGCCCGCAGGCAGGCCCAGGCGGTTGATCTCAATCAGCAACTGGCGCGCAATGCGCAGGCCTTCGTCAATGCGGAAGCTCTCGTCCAGGTACGGGTCGTTGATCAGGCCTTTCCAGCCGACCGTGGTGCGCGGTTTCTCAAAATACACGCGCATCACGATTTCCAGCGTATCCGCATATTTGTCGCGCTGCACTTTGAGCTGGCGCGCGTACGCCAGAGCGGCCACCGGGTCGTGAATCGAACATGGGCCTATCACCACCAGCAGGCGGTCATCCGCCCCCGCCATGATGTCCTGAATGCGGTGGCGCGTGGTGGTGATGAGCGTCTCAATCGGTGTACCCCGGATGGGGAAGAAGCGGATCAAATGTTCAGGGGGTGGCAACACGGTAATGTCCTTGATGCGCTCGTCATCGGTGCGACTGGTGCGGTCATTGGTGCGGGTCTGGTGGCGGCGGTCTTTCTGATAACCCTGCCAGGCGTCGGGGCTGGGCGTGGCAGTTGGGTTGGCCTGCGAGAGGCTGTGGGCGGCCGTTTGGGTGGCTGCGGATACGGTCATGAGGTGGCTCCTTGAAATCAAAAAAACAAAACTGTCAAAAACTCAAATTGAATCTTCAGGCAAAAAAAAACCGCCGGGGGTTCGGCGGTTTTTGGAAGATTCAGTACGTTTTTGGTTACGATCAAATCCCTCTACCGCCGCTGGCGCTGGAGAACCAGAAGTAACCAAAATAACGCAGAGTCGAATTCATCCTTTGCACTTTAGCACAATCTGCGCCTCACTGATTTCGACCGGCTGCTAGATTTGGGCCAGACGCTGGACCAGCCAGACCGCCCCAAGGCCTGCAGCGGCGCACGCAAGCCAGGGCAAGACACGGGCTGTGGTGGTACGACGGCGCATCGCGAGCAAGACCGGCACCGACAGGGCCAGCACCAGCAGTTGCGCCGCCTCGACGCCCAGATTGAAACTCAATAAAGCCCACAATAGCGCCGTACCTGACAGTTGCAATTCAGTCAGGGCTTCGGAAAAAGCCCAGCCATGAACCAGCCCGAATGCAAATACGATGGCCAACTCGCGCCACGGCACACCTGAGCGGCCGCGCCCCGAGCGCAGAGCCAGCCACGCGCTGGCTGCAACCCACACAATCGACGCTGCAATCAGGGGCTCGACCACCACACCCGGCATCCGCACCCATTGCAGCGTGGCCATGGCCAGACTGGCGCTGTGGGCCACGGTGAACGCCGTCACCTGCAACGCGATGGGGCGGGCCACGGCAACCATCTCGGGCCACACCGGGCTGCGGCTGTGCGCCTGGTGC
>JANMVO010000100.1:0-6832 GCA_031392805.1 Rhodoferax sp.
GCCGAGCTTCAAAAGTTGCGGCAGGGTTGAGCGATGGCGGGCGTTGTCTTCGACTCAACTTTTCTAATTGACCTGCTCAATCCCAAACTGGGTGGAGACGAACGGGCCGCACTCGATTTCCTGGTGGCCGAACTGTCAAAAGCCCGGACACGGATCTTGATCCCCACGCCTTGCCTGACCGAATTATTGATTCGCGCTGCCTCGGCCCGTGACCAATATCTCAAATTGCTTACAAGCAACACTGCGTTCGAGATCATCCCCTACGACCAGCGGGCAGCGACTGAATGTGCATTGCTGCTGGAGCAGGCTTGGGACAGCAAAAGCCAGAAAGCAGTCACGCGTACAAAATTCAAGTTTGACTGGATGATCGTGGCATGCGCCGCATCCCGAAATGTGACCAGGCTTTACTCCGATGACGGGGACATTCTGCGTTGCTCGACGCAAGTCAAAATCCAAACCATCAAGCAATCGGAGTTGCCAGTTCCACCTGAATCGCGGCAAATGAGAATTCCAGACGGCGACTGACAGCTGAAATACCTACGTGCGCGAGCAGGACATCAAGGCGTTTGGCAGGTTCCGCACGCGGGATGACATTCTGGCGGCGCTGGCGCTCTTCACAGCGTGACGAAGCGAAAATTTCCAATTAAATAGGCCTTTATCCCTCGTCCAATATACATAGTTAGCTATAATAACTATATCAAATGACAAATTCCAAACCAGCTCCCACTTTCCGCCGTGCAACGCCGCCTCCAGCAGGCCCGCCCGCCAGCAAAGCTGCCAGCCGCGCCCCCATTCCCGCCGGGCAAACCGACACCGCTGCCTTTGGGGCCAACGGCACCATGCGGCTGAACAAGCGCATGGCCGAGTTGGGTTTGGCGTCGCGGCGCGAGGCCGATGAGTGGATTGGCAAGGGCTGGGTCAAGGTGAATGGCGTGGTGGCCGAAATGGGCATGCAGGTGGCGCCCGACGTGCGCATCGACATCGACAAACTGGCCAAAGGACAGCAGGCCAATCTGGTCACGGTGCTGATCAACAAGCCGCTGGGCCTGGTGAGTGGCCAGGCCGAAGACGGCCACGAGCCCGCCATCACTTTGGTGCAGCCGCAAAACCGCTGGGCCGATGACAACGCACGCTTTTTCTTTCACGGCAGCCAGCTCAAAAGCCTGGTGCCCGCCGGGCGGCTGGACATTGATTCCACCGGCCTCCTGGTGCTGACCCAAGACGGCCGGGTGGCGCGCCAGCTCATCGGTGAAAACTCGCCGATGGAGAAAGAGTATTTGGTGCGGGTGATTTACACCGGCGTTCTCAATGCGGCGGCGGCAACATCGGCAGCGGCCACTTATGCGGCACGCCCGGCCCCGCGCCCAAGCCAATCCCATCAGCCAAATCAGCCCCGCCAAGCCAGCATACCCAGCCAGCCTAGCCCACCCACCCAGCTCAGCCGCATTGACGATGACGACCCGGTCAGCAGCGACGTGCAGTCGGTGTTCCCCTTGGACAAACTCCAGCTGCTGCGCCACGGCCTGAGCCTGGACGGCCAGGCCTTGAAGCATGCCAAGGTGGAGTGGCAAAACCCCGAGCAGTTGCGCTTTGTGCTGAGTGAGGGCAAAAAGCGCCAGATTCGCCGCATGTGCGAGCAGGTCGGCCTGAAGGTGGTGGGGCTGAAGCGGGTGCGCATCGGCAACGTGATGCTGGGCAACCTGCCGCTGGGGCAATGGCGCTACCTGGCGCCGCATGAGCGGTTTTGAGAGTGTCCGTCTGATGCTATTATATTAATATCAAACTATGAATACGGGACGAGGGCTAGGGGCATTTTAGACTGTGTATTGCAGCAGATTTTGAGGGTTGGCGTTACACCAGCGGACCCATGCGCCCGCGCCACAGGTCCCAGGCACTCCCGATCTGCCCCTCGGTCGTGGCGGCCGCCAACACCGCTTCTGCTTCGTTCAGGAAGTTGATGGGGCCGAGCGCTGCGGCCTGAATCTGTAGTTTGGCGCTGACTATCGCCACTAGCCCTTGTGCCATATGAATAGTTAGATATTATTTATATAGCATACAATTATTTTGACATGCTTATCTGCGATTTCCCCATAGTTGGCACAATGCGCAAGGGATTGCAGACTTTTTTTCACCCAGCGCAAACAAGCCCATGCCACCGCCCAGAGCCAGGCCCGAAGGCAATTCCCTCAAACACCTGCGTGCCTCGGATATTCGGGCCGTTGTCCTGCTGGCAACGCAGGCCACCACGGGTATCGCCAATATTGCCGAAGGCCTGCACCAGTCCGTGTGGCAGACACTGGGTGCCGCAGGCAGCACAGCGCCAGGGCAAATGGGTGGCATCACCGGGCTGGTTTACCAAAGTGTGCGCGGTGTCACGCAGCTTGTGGGTAAAGGGCTGGATGCCGTGTTGACCCGGCTGCAGCCCGTGTTTGAAGCTGCCGACCGCGCCGCACCCGAGACGCCCCAGCGCGAAGCCGTGCTGGCAGCACTTAATGGCGTGATGGGGGACAGGCTGACTGAGAGCCACAATCCGATCGCCACCACCATGACTTTGCGCCATGGTGGCGTCGCCTTGAACTTCCAGGCCCTGCCATCAGACCTGCAAGCGACGGGCAAAATATTGTTGCTGGTACATGGCTTGTGCATGAATGACCTGCAATGGCAGTCAAGGCATAAAGGGCAGCACCCGGGAGAACAGGGGCAGGTGGTCGATCATGGTGCGGCACTGGCTTGCGCACTGGGCTACACCCCGGTCTACCTGCGCTACAACACCGGGCTGCACATCTCGCAAAATGGCGCTGAATTCTCAAAGCTTCTGGAGCAACTGGTTAAGCACTGGCCGGCCCCGGTTGAAGACCTCACCGTGGTCGCCCACAGCATGGGCGGCCTGGTCACGCGCAGCGCCTTGCATCAGGCCAACTGCGTGATCCGCAAAGACCAGACCAGCAACAACGTCACCCGAAAAAGCGCAGCCGACGAGGGCAGGCTGCGCTGGCCGGCGCTTTTGAAAAACATCGTGTTTCTGGGCACACCGCACCATGGTGCGCCACTGGAGCGGGCGGGCAATTGGTTGGAAGTGATTCTGGGCAGCACGCGCTACAGCAAGCCCTTTGCCCGGCTGGCGCAATTGCGCAGCGCCGGCATCACCGATTTGCGCTACGGCCATGTGGCAGAGGTTGATTGGCAGGGCCACGACCGATTTCGCAAAAAGCCTGACAGCCGCCTCTGCGTGCCGCTGCCCGAAGGCGTGGCGTGCTTCACCATAGCCGCCACCACCGCCGCCCAACGCGGCCCCCTGGCAGACCAGCTGACAGGCGATGGCCTGGTGCCCCTGCACAGCGCGCTGGGCCTGCACGACGATCCGCAGCGCAGCCTGCACTTTGCCAAAAAATCGCAGCTAATTGTCTACCGCATCAACCACATGCAACTGCTCAGCAGCCCTGAGGTGACGCAGCAGATGGTAGCCTGGCTAACGCTGGGGGCCGGGCCAGGGCAAAGTCAAACTATGGTCAAGGTAGGGTCGGAACAAATTGTGGATCGGCTGCGGAAACGCACTCTGAACGGTCCTCCGGCCCCCGCAGTTCAACAGCCGCGAACGCGAAACTCCACGCGCCGGTCCAGCGCATCACGTGCGTCATCGGTCCCCGTGCCAATCAGGTTTTCGCGGAAACCCAGACCGGATGACTGAAGCCGCCCCACCATCTCAGGTGCCGCAACCTCAAGCCGCTTCTGGATGGAGGTCGCGCGCTGCAGTGACAGCCTGTCGTTGGCCGGCTCAGTGCCAGTGTGGCTGGAGTGACCGATGATGGTCATGCAGGCTTTGGCCGTAATGCCCTCACGCGCCACCACACGCAGCCACATCGGATAAGGTCCGTTGATCTTCGGGTCTGGCCAGAAATCGGTGCTGCCGGGCTTGAACAGGAATTTGATGGACAGGGAATTCGTCGTCAATCCGAGCAGCACAAGACGCCCAAACGCCTGCTCCGCGCCATCCGCGCGACCGAGCTGGATGTTGCTTAAATAAAGCCCGTTGTAGACACGCAGATGTTTGCCGTCAGGGCGGGCGGCCGCAACTTCGTAAACAGCCAGTGCCTCAGCGTACTGCGCTGCCTCGTACAGGCGCGAGCCCTCAGCGATCAGGGCGATCACTGACAGATTCGCCAGGTAGACGCCGTCGGCGGCGGTGCCAGCGGGCGTTTCGGCGGTGCGGATTTGCCCCTCGACCGTTCGGTCCTTGACCAGGGACGGGCTGTCGCGATAGAAGCTGGTCGGGGTGATATCGACCGTGTCACCCGTGGCCTGCGCCGCAGCTTGCGCCACTACCATGCCACTGCGCCCATCCGTCAGCGAGAAGCTGAGTCGATAACTGCTTCCTTTTTCCTGGCGCTGTTCGAGAACGGTGACCGCCGTGGTCAAAATAAAACGCGCCAGAGCCACGTCACCCGCAGAAATCGGTGACACATGAAAGGCGGGAAAGCGTGCGGCAACACGGTTCAGCAGGCGCGCGTCCAGCGCACGGGTCGCCACGGTCTGCTGCCCCGTGATGCCGTCCACAGCGTTATCCACAATGATCTTTATCTTCGCCGGCGGTTGCTCTTTGCGCAAGGCGGCGCCAATTCCGGGCGCTACGGGCTGGAATTCTGGCAAGCGCTGCGCCTGAATGAGCAGATCATCCACCGCATGGTCGATGGCCATTTCAAACGAGACTGCGGTGAGCAGGGCGGGCGGTCGCTCTGGCAGCGCAGCAGGAGGGGACTGGCAGCCAGCCAACAGGACGCAAAGCACAAGGGATGACGTCCACGTCGAAATTGACAAGGGACAGTAGAAAATCGCTTGAAAAGGTTTGGTTATTGGCATGATGAGGTCAAAAAAGTTCGCTCTTCGGCGGAGATTGGCTCACTCATGGCGGCCTTTTGAAGAATTAAAACACATCGATGCGCGCGTGGGGAGGCGCGTTCAACAGTGGGCCTGGCTTCGGCCTGATGAAGCGGAGCAGACGAGGCGGCCACGGGCCTGCGGCCTTGCTTATTCCTCGGTTCATGGGCAGCAAGAGAGGCCGCGTCGGCAACAGCCGGTGCACTGGACGGTGCTGGTGCAGGTGCCAGTTCGGGAGCGGGTGCCGGTGATGTTGGTGCAGGCGTTGTGGCTGTTGCCGTTGCTGCTGGAAGTGGAAGTGGAGGTGGAATTGGAGCGCGAGCTGGAGCTGGAGCTGGAGCTGGAGCTGGAGCTGGAGCTGGAGCCGTCGCTGGTGCCACGCTGAATGGAGCCGATACTGCGCTGACCGCAGGCGATGGCGTTGTCGAGGTCGGGGATTTGGCCACGGGTGATGTACCACCCCTTTGCTTTCCCGACATCAGATAAGCGCCTGCCGCGCCCAGCAGCACCACGCCCGCAATGCCCCAGACCAACATGGCGGGCGCAATCGGTTTGGGCGCCCCCGGCACCACAACGGCTTTGGCTGCTTCGGTTAAAAGTTGGGTGTTTTGCCTGGTCAGTACAGCGGCCTGCACGACCGGCGCCACTGGCTCTGACGCAGCCATTGCAGGCACAGGTGGCGCCGTTGTCGGTATTGGCTTCGGCGTCGGCGTCGGCGTTGGATTCAGGTTCGCCTCGTGGGAGGCCTGGCTTGCCACGGCGTCGCGAATTGCCGCTTCGAACGCTTTGGCACTCTGAAACCGGGCTTCTGGGTTCTTGGCGATTGCTTTTTCCACCACGCGATCCCACGCCGGGGGCAGGGCCGCGTTGAGCGCCGAGGGCGGCACGGGCTCCTCCCGGAGCACCTTGTACATGATGCTTGCCATGTTCCCGATGAACGGCTTCTCGCCGGTCAGGAACTGGTACAGGATGACACCGCAAGAAAAAAGGTCGCTGCGAAAATCAACCGTCTGGCCCTGAAACTGCTCTGGCGACATGTAGGACGGCGTGCCCATCACCGTGCCCGCCAGCGTCAGCTCGGAGGTTTCGATCCGCGCAATGCCAAAGTCGGCGATCTTGACCCGGCCATCGGGCAGCACGATCAGGTTGGCTGGTTTCATGTCGCGGTGGGTGACGCCCTTGCCATGGGCATGGTCCAGCGCGTCAAGGATCTCGCCCATGATGCGTCCGACTTCTTTCAGCGAAAACCGCTCGTTGTCGTCAAAGTAGTCTTTCAGCTCGCGCCCCGCGACAAACTCCATGGCGATGAAAGCCACGCGCTGACCCTCAACTGGTGGGCTGTTGGCGCTGATGATGATCGTGTTGTCATCTTCGGCATCCACTTCCCCGTATTCGTAAACCGCCACGATGCCAGGGTGGTTCAGGCGACCCGCCGCCTGCGCCTCACGCTTGAAACGGGCCAGCACGCTGACCAATTCACTGCCCTCAAGCTGCGCGGGCAAGATTGTCTTGATGGCGACCGTGCGTTGAAGCACGGGGTCGAAGCCCTCGTAAACGATTCCCATCGCCCCCTTGCCAAGCTTTCGACGTATCAAATACTTACCGAGTTTGGTCATTGCCGGCATGGTGATCGCATGGTTGAAAAGCAGCGTGTTGGTGGTTTTTTCGCCTGGAGATCAGTCCGTGCTTCGGGGGAATTCAATCGTTTTCGGTGACATGCGCATGCCGGAATGGTACTTTACTCCCTTGAAACTCCCGCCTATAGCCCATAATTACGGGCTGTCCTCGCAGCGGTAAGTCACTGCGCGCGCGCAACCCGTTTTTTTCATTGAGACAACTCTCTTCTTCACTCCAAAATGACCAAGCAAACACTTTCCTTTCAGGCCGAAGTTGCGCAACTGCTGCATCTTGTCACCCACTCGCTGTACTCCAACAAGGAGATTTTTTTGCGCGAGTT
>JANMVO010000137.1:0-1568 GCA_031392805.1 Rhodoferax sp.
TCGCCACCGCCTTCTTGATGCCATCCCAGCCATTGCCATTGAGCGCGGAGGCAGCACCGGTGCAGGTGGCGAAATCCTCGGCAAGATGCGCCTCGCAATGCGCCAGCAACCGCGCTGGCGACCAGCGTCCGCCCGCCAGAGTCAGCGCAGTGTGGCCCCCGGCGGACATGCCCCACACGCCGACGCGCTGCGCATCCACCAGCGGTGCGAAACGGGCGTCCTGGGTGATGGCGTCAATCGCGCGCGACACTTCAAAGGGGCGCAGTTTCCAGCTCTCAGGGCCGATTTTGCTGTGGTCATGCCAGTTGTCCCCTGCGTGCTCCGGCACGGCCACGATGAAGCCCGCCGCCACCAGGTATTGGGCGAGGTCGTTGTATACCCAGGCGGAGGCCCCTGACCCGTGGGATATGACGAGCAGGCGACCATTGCCCCGTCCGGGCGCGCTATCCGCAGCCACGTTGACGGTGAATGGCCCGCGCTTTGTGGGCGCAGCGACCGCAGCGGTGGGATAGAACACCGCAATGGGGCCATCTGTGACGCTGGCCGGCAGCACAGTGACGCCGGTGGCAGCCTGGGCTGCGGGAAAGGCATTGGCCAGCAGCAAGGAGAACGTTGCAACGGCACGGGAGAATTTGCGAAGGCGGCTGTGATTGAGGTCCATGATGGGCAGACGATGCGTTGGTTGAAACATGCCTGCACTGTGCCCGCTGCCGCGCTAGAGGGCGAGCGTCTTGCGATGAAATGCGCGCGCTGGCGCGTGAACTGCGCAAATGCGGGCGCGGGGTGAACCACGCAGGCCTGCTGGTTGGCATCGACCTCAAGGTTTTTGACGAAATTTTCCGCGCATCAAGCCCCGCCCAGAAAAGCTGTGCAGCCAGGGGCAACCGAACCCAGCATTTCAACGGAGGCTTCGAACGCGTATTCCACATGTGCTTCAAGCGGCGCAAGCCCGCCGCCAGCGGCTCCCTTGGTTTACAATAATGCTACTATAATTATAGCTACCTATGTATGTTAAACGAGGGTTAGAGGTCATTTTTGACTGGTTTTTAGCTGTTGTACACGCTGCCGGGGGTGGTGCAGTGGTCACCAGGCCAGCGATTACCAAGTTCAAAAAAAACCTAACCATAACTATCCTGCTAATTTTCCAAAGACGGGGATGTATCTAGTGAAAATTGGTTATTCTCGGGTCCTTTTAGTCTACTCATAACTATAATCATAACCATGCGCCCCAGAAACGAAACCGCACGCGACCAGTTAGCCAGTTTGCTGCGGCGCAACCCGGGAGCCAAGGCCGCCAATGTGGCATTGGTGGTCAATGTCAGCCTGCCGACCATGCACCGAATCCTCAAGGAATTGGAACAGGATGTGGTTCGCCTCGGCAAGGCGGGGCACACTCGCTATTACCTGCGCCGCCCGCTGAAAGGACTCAAAGGCGACATCCCGGTTTACGCGGTGGACATGGCGGGTAACGTGACGCAAACCGGTGCAATCAAGCTGCTGGAGCCGCAAGGGGCATGGCTCGACGTGGCCGCGATGGGCTGGCCGGTCGACGCGGAATTCGCTTCGGG
>JANMVO010000147.1:0-2931 GCA_031392805.1 Rhodoferax sp.
CAAAGGCATTGGCCTTGACTGGACCTATGAGCGGGGCAACAAGCGGGGCCTGCGCACCCAGGCGGCCCAGCGCAGTGCCAGCGCCGCCCAGGCCGATCTGGAAGACACCCAGATTCAGCAACTGCTGGCGGCCTCCAACGCCTTCTTCGACCTGAGCGCGGCCCAGGAACGCGTGACACAAGTGGCGGCGAATGCCGCTGGCACGGCGCAGATTGCCAGCACGGCGGCGCGGCGTGTCAGCGCGGGGGACCTGGCGCGCCAGGATTTGTTGCGCCTGGAGATCGAGGCCGAGCGTGCCAAAGGCGATGTGCTGAGTGCCACACTGGAGCGCCAGCGGGCGGCGCTGGCATTGGCGTCGCTGCTGGGTGCGACGGTAGGCCCGGCCCAGACCTTGCAGACGCAGCCTGACTGGCCCGCAGTGGCAACACCCGGCGATGCACCGATGGACAGTGCCGCAACCGGGGGCGCTGTGTCCGCCTGGATTGATGCCCGGCCCGATGTGCGCGCGGCGGCAGAGCGCGTGCAGGCGGCCCGGGCTGCGCTGGACGGCAGCCATGCGTTAAAAAAATCCGATGTCACCTGGGGCGTGTCCTTCGATCATTTTCCCGGCACCTCGACCCGGCAGCTTGAATTGCGCCTGCAAATGCCCTTGCAGTTTGGCTACCAGTACCAGGGCGAAACCGGGCGTGCGCAGGCCCTGCTGACGGCTGCGCAGGACGCGCTGGACAAGGCCCGCCGTGCGGCAGCGCTTGATTTTCAGGGCTTGGCGGCGCAACTGCAAAACGGGGCGCTGCGCAGCCGCAGCTACCAGCAGGACATTCTGCCGCGCGCTGCCAAGGTCGCAGAGCAGGCAGAGTTTGCCTATACCAAAGGCGCGCTGAGCCTGAACGACTTGCTCGACGCCCGCCGCACCCTGCGCACCACCGGGCTCGAGGCCCTTGCCGCGCGGTCTGACTATGCCAAGGCGGCCACCGCCTGGCACCTGCGGACCCAGCCGGTTGCAGCCCTGCTGGCTGAATGAATTTTTAGAGCCATTTCCAAGGACATTGACTGTGATACGCCGCCTGACTCTTCCCTTTCGCCTCAGACTTACTTTCACGCTGATGGCTGCCGCGCTTGCGGCCTGCAATCCGGCCCCGCCGGTCGAAGCGCCAGCCCCGGCGCAGCCGATCGTGCAGGACAACCAGATGCGCTTCCCGCCTGGCCATGTGCAGCTAGCCTTGTTGGGCATCACCGCAGCGGCGCCGGGCAAGGCCATCACGGTTGAATTGCCCGCCCGCATCGTCTGGAATGAAGAGCGCACGCAGCGCATTTACCCGGCCTTTGCCGGGCGCGTGATGGCGATCCGCGCCGACATTGGCCAGGCCGTCAAGCCCGGCGCGGTGTTGGCCCAATTGGCCTCGCCCGACTTTGGCAGCGCGCAAGCCGACACCGCCAAAGCCCAGGGCGATGTGCGCCTGGCGCAAAAAACACTGCAACGCCAGCGCGAACTGTTGGACGCCGGCATCATCGCCCGCAAAGACTTCGATCAGGCCGAGGCGGATGCCGCACGTGCCCAGGTTGAAGTCCAGCGCGCCAGTGCCCGCACCCGCCTGTACGGTGCCGGTGCGGGCGCCGGGGCCGATGTGAACCAGCAACTCGCCCTGCGCACCAGCGTTGCCGGCGTGGTGGTTGAACGCAACCTGAACCCTGGCCAGGAAGTGCGGCCCGACCAGTCTGGCCCAGGTGTGCCAGCCTTGTTTGTGGTGACTGACCCGACCAGCCTGTGGGTGCAGATTGATGCGCGGGAGTCTGAGGTGGGCACGCTCAAACCCGGTGCCAGTTTTGAGCTGGTGATCCCCACCTTGCCCGGTCAAAAATTCGAGGGCAAGGTCATCGCCGCGTCCGACTTTATCGATCCGGCCACGCGCACCATCAAGATTCGCGGCATCGTCGCCAACCCGCAGCGCCTGCTCAAAGCCGAGATGCTGGCCACGGCGCGCATCGAGCGTCAACTTGGCGCCGGTGTGCTGGTGCCGGCCAGCGCCGTTTTGCTGAACGGCATCCGGCATTCGGTTTTTGTGCAAACACAGCCTGGTGTTTTTGAGCCGCGTGATGTCGAGCTTGGTTACCAGGGTCCGCGCGAGGTGGTGGTGTCGCGCGGCCTGGAGGTCGGTGAGCAGGTCGTCAGCAACAACGTGCTGCTGCTGGCGCGCCAATTCAGCCTGGCCCAGGAGGAGGCAAAGCCCGCTGAAGCTAAACCCGGTGATGCGAAACCGGTTGAAGCCAAACCGGGCGAAGCCAGCGTGCCGGCTGCCGCAATGCCTGCCAAACCCGGCGCAGGCGATAAAAAATGAAACGTCTCGTCCAGTACGCGCTGAGCCAGCCCCTGATCATCATGCTGGGCACGCTGCTGTTTGCGGCGGCTGGGGTGATTGCTTTCCAGAATTTATCGGTCGAAGCCTTTCCGGACGTGACCGATACCCAGGTGACGGTGATCGCGCTGTACCCGGGGCGCGCCGCTGAAGAGGTTGAAAAGCAGGTTACGCTGCCCATTGAAACCGCGCTGGCCGGTTTGCCCAATTCCATACGGGTTTTTTCGCACACGCAGTTCGGCTTGTCCTACACCGTGGTGACCTACGACGATGCCGCCAACGTCAACCTGGCCCGACAGCAACTCAATGAACGGTTGACCGGGATCGATCTGCCCAACGGGGCGCAGATCAATGTTGCGCCGAACGCAACGCCGGTCGGTGAGGTCATGCGCTATCGCGTCAAGGGCGACGGGCAGACCACCACGGAACTGCGTTCAATTGAAGACTGGGTGATTGAGCGCGGCCTGCGCCAGGTGCCGGGCGTTGCCGATGTGGTGGCCATGGGCGGGTTCATCAAGCAATACGAGGTCCAGCCCAATCTCGACAAGCTGCGGGCCACCAAGCTGACGTTCCAGAA
>JANMVO010000499.1:0-4999 GCA_031392805.1 Rhodoferax sp.
ATGACAGGATGACAAACCCCCGAATCAGCGCGATACTGTTTTCACTGTCAATTCAAAAATAACCGGGGGTACCCAACATGGCACGGGTTTATTTTTCGCGGGGCTGCAAGGGCATGCTTGCCAAGCGCATCCAGACCGATCTGCAACGCCAGGGCTTCGCGGTGGGTGACCCGCTCAAGTTTGCCGATGGCGACTTTGGTGGCAAGACATTCACCGCGCTTCAGACCCTTCAAACTGCGCGCGGCCTGGCCACCACGGGCGCGGTTGAACTGGCGACCTGGCAACAGTTGACAACAGACCCCCTGCCCAGCCTGTTCGAGCGCTGCCTGCAAGTGACAGCGGCCTTTGAAGGCCACGGCTTCGGACTCGCCAAGGGCAACTTCGACGGTGCGGGCATCACCTGGGGGGTGATTGGCTTTACCCTGTCGAACCGTGAAATCCAGGCCATCCTGAGCACGGCCGAGCAGCAAGCGACTGGCACCTTGCAGCGCGTCATGGGGCCGCTGGCGGCGCAGTGGCTGGCCGTCACTGCCACACCTTTAAGCCAGCAGATCAACTGGGCCAACGCCATGAGTTCAGGCGCTACCAAAGAAGGCCTGCCACTGCCTTGGTTGCAGGCGTTTGCGCGCCTGGGGGACGAGCCCATCATCAAGCGCCTTCAAATGCAGCGCGCCTATGACCGCTATTTTGTGCCCTGTGCCGCGTCGGCCAGAACACTGGGGCTGCAAAGCGAATTGGGCATCATGCTGGCGTTTGATGTGCATGTTCAAAATGGCAGTTTCAAGGCCGATGCCATGGCCCAGGCAGCCGCCTTGCCCGCCGGCACGCCAGAGGCTGTGCTGCGCGACAAGCTCGCTGTCGCCGTGGCCCAAAGCGCCCGCCCCCAGTACCGCGCCGATGTGCTGAGCCGAAAAAAAACAATTGCCAGCGGACAAGGCCTGGCGCACGGCGCGTCCTACACGCTGGCAGCGTGGGGTCTCGGTGAAGACGTTGCAAGCTAGCAGCCTGTCTTACCCGGGGAATGTTGGCTGCCAATAGCTATACATATAATAGCGTTCAATGGGCCTGCAGCCAGGCAGACCCATATGAGTTCATTGGCGGGGTGACCGGCTTGTGCTCAGCGGCTTGTGCTTGGCGGCATGTCCTTATGTGTGCTACCGCACAGACGCATTTCGTTAAGTCGGTGATGATGATCTGATGCTCACTACAGGCACCTTCGCCAAGACCATCAAAATTAACCAGTTCATGCAAACGCTGGCCAAGGCGCTGAAATTTGCGAAAAACCGCCCAGCGCCGCCAAAAAAAGTAGAGAATATGCCTCTAGCCCTCGTAGACATTTCATAGTTAGCTATTTTTTTTGTAGCATTGTTACTTGAACACATCGCTCAGACGAACACTGCCAGTCAGTGAAGCGCCGACGGGATTCCAGTCAAAGCAGGAGTCACTCATGACAGCCGGGAAAAACGCCAAAAGCAAAGCCATAACCGCGGTCATAACTGCGGCCAAATCAACGGCTAAAACCATGGCTAAAACAACGGCCAAAACAACGGTAAAAGCGACACCTGCGCCGCTTGAAGCCAAAGGCACCGATGCGCCAGCGCCGGTGGCAATCACCCGCTCGGGTTTCCCGATTGTGGGTATTGGCGCGTCAGCCGGTGGTCTGGCGGCGTTTGAGGCTTTCTTTTCCGGCATGCCTGCCGACACTGACCCCGGCATGGCGTTTGTGCTGGTGCAGCATCTGGCACCCGACCATGAAAGCATTCTGGCCGATCTGATCCAGCGCTACACGCGCATGAAGGTGTTTGAAGTGGAAGACGGCATGGTGGTGCAGATCAACTGCGCCTACATCATTCCGCCCAACCGCGACATGGCGTTTTTGAACGGCACACTGCAACTGCTTGAGCCCGCCGCGCCGCGGGGGCACCGCCTGCCGATCGACTTTTTATTTCGCTCGCTGGCGCAGGACCAGCACGAGCGGGCCATTGGCATCGTGCTGTCGGGCACCGGCAGCGACGGCACGCTGGGCGTGCGGGCCATCAAAGGCGACGGTGGCATGGTCATGGCGCAACACCCGGCCTCGTGCGAATTTGACGGCATGCCGCGCAGCAGCCTGGCCACCGGCCTGGTGGATTACGAGCTGGCACCGGCCGAGATGGCAGCCCAGCTCATGGCCTATGTGGCCTACGCGTTTGGCAAGCCCCCGCTGCCGGCAGCCACGACGGTGCCGCAAACCGAGAATGCACTGAAGAAGATATTTATCCTGCTGCGCGCGCAGACCGGCCACGATTTTTCGCAGTACAAGCCAAGCACCATCCACCGCCGCATCCAGCGGCGCATGGCGGTCCACCAGATCGAGTCGATTGACAGCTATGTCAAGTACCTGCAGCACACGCCGGCTGAAGTGGAAGCCCTGTTTCGCGACTTTCTCATCGGCGTGACAAATTTCTTCCGCGATCCAGACGCATTTGAGATGCTTGAAGCTCAGTTCATTCCCAAACTCTTTGAAGGCAAGCCCGCCAGTGGCGTGATTCGAGTCTGGGTGCCCGGCTGCTCTACCGGCGAAGAGGCCTATTCAATCGCCATCCTGCTGCAAGAGCGGCTGGAGGTGCTGAAATCCAGCTACAAGCTGCAGGTTTTCGCCACCGACGTTGACAGCCGTGCCATTGCCACCGCCCGCACTGGTCTCTACCCCGCCAGTATTGCGGCTGACATGGTGCCAGAGCGGCTGGCGCGCTTCTTCACGCTGGAGCCCGATGGCAACGCTTACCGTGTCCACAAAGGCATTCGCGACCTGCTGGTTTTTTCCGAGCACGACGTCATCAAAGACCCGCCGTTTTCCCGACTCGACCTGGTGAGCTGCCGCAACCTGCTGATCTACATGGGCCCGGACTTGCAAAAGAAGCTTATTGCGCTGTTTCATTACGCTTTGGTGTCAGGCGGCATGCTGTTTCTGGGAACCTCCGAAACAGTGGGCGAGTTTGTTGATCTGTTTGTCGCGCTGGACCGAAAATCAAAGGTCTACCGGCGCAAAGAGGATTTTCAGGGCGCCAGGCGCGCCGCGCTGGGGCGCTTTATGTTGCGCATGCCGAGCCCGACCGCACCCGATAACGGGACCGGCATGACGCTGAGGCCAGGCGCTGGAAAAATCGCCCACACCACCAGGTTGTCGCTGCGCGAGTTGACCGAGCAGACGCTGTTGCAACAGGTGGCTCCGGTGGGTGCCCTTGTCAATGGCCATGGCGACATTCTCTATCTGCATGGCCGTTCCGGCATGTTCCTGGAGCCAAGCCCGGGCGATGCCGGCATCAACAACATTTTGAAGATGGCGCGCGAAGGACTCAAACGGCATTTGACCTCCGCCCTGCACAAAGCGGCCATCACCCAGGAGCGTGTGCAGGCGCTGGGCCTGCGCGTCAAGACCAATGGCCACTTCACCCCCGCCAACCTCACGGTATGCCCAGTAGCGCTTGGTCCAGCGGCAGCGCTGGATTCGCCCCTGTATCTCGTGATTCTGGAAGAAGCGCCAGCGCTGGAGCCCCAATTGGAACTGCTGGCCCCCAGGCCCGGTGCAGCGGCTGCAGCGGGTGCAGCGGGCCCAGGCAAGGACAGCAATGCCCAGTTGGCCGAACTTACCGAAGAACTTCGGGCCAAAGAGGAACATCTGCAAGCCGCCAATGAAGAGCTGGAAACCTCCAATGAAGAGCTCAAGTCGTCGAACGAAGAAATGCAGTCCATCAACGAAGAGCTGCAGTCCACCAACGAGGAGCTGGAAACCTCCAAGGAAGAATTGCAATCCATCAACGAAGAACTGTCCACCGTCAACTCCGAGCTGCAAACCAAGGTAGCCGACTTGTCGCGGGCCAATAACGACATGAACAATCTGCTGGCGGGCACCGGCATTGGCACCGTCTTTATCGACCACAACCTGCGCATCCTGCGCTTCACCCCGGCCGCCACGCAGATCATCAATTTGATCCTGAGCGACGTGGGCCGTCCGGTCAGCCACCTCGTCTCCAACCTGGTTGGCTACGACAGCCTGGTGGCCGACGCGCAGGCGGTGCTGGAAACCCTGATTCCCAAAGTGGTGGACGTGCAGACCACAGAGGCCAAGCACTACACCATGCGCATCCTGCCCTACCGCACGCTGGACAATGTGATTGAGGGCGCGGTGATCACCTTTGTTGAAATTACCGAGATGGTGCGCACCGGCGAGGAGTTGCGCAAAGCCCATGAAATGCTGCGCCTGGCAGTGGTCGTGCACGATGCGTTTGACGCCATCACGGTGCAGGACCTGGATGGCCGCATCATCGCCTGGAACCCCGGTGCAGTGCGGATGTACGGCTGGACTGAGCTGGAAGCCCTGAGCATGAATGTACGCGACCGCATTCCGCCCGCGTTGCAAACCAGGGCGCTGGCCAGGGTGCACCAACTCAGCGAGGCGAAAATTCTGGAGCCCTACCTGACCCAAAGACTGACCAAAAATGGTACCGTGCTGGAGGTCTCGTTAACGTCCACCGCTTTGGTCAATGCCTTGGGCCAGATGTATGCGATTGCGACCACCGAGCGGCTGAAGGCATCACAAGGCGGGCAAAAAGGCGAGATAAAGGACGAGCCAAAGGACGAGGTTAAGGACGAGGTTAAGGACGAGGTTAAGGGCGAAGTTAAGGGCGAGGTTAAGGGCGAGAAAAATAATGCAATCACCGGATAAAAAATTGGAAACCTTGCGTGCGCGCGCTGAAGACATCTTTCGCGGGCAAAAGGCCCTTTCGGCAAAGAAAATTGACGCGCCCCTGACGGTTGAAGCCATGCAGCAAACGCTGCACGAGCTGCAAGTCCACCAGATTGAACTGGAGATGCAAAACGAAGAGCTGCGCCGTGCGCAACTGGAACTGGACGCCAGCCGTGAACGCTATTTCAACCTCTATGACCTGGCCCCGGTGGGCTATTGCACCATCAACGAGCAGGGGCAGATTCTGGAGGCCAATATTGCCGCTGCCAG
>JANMVO010000172.1:0-4012 GCA_031392805.1 Rhodoferax sp.
ATTGCGCTGGCCGCCACGCTCCCGCGGCAGATTGATTTGTCATACAACGTCCATGGCCTGGCAAGCGGCTGGAATGATCTGCTGGCCGTGTGGACGCGCATGACAGGAGCATGCGCCGCCATGCAGCCCGCGCCGAATGCCAATTTTGACCAGCGTATTCGTTTTGAGGGCGTCGCGCTATCTGTGTCTGGAAGTGAGGGCCAGGAGGCGGTGGTTTGCGCCAGTGTGGACAACGCGCTGGCACGTATCCGCGCCCAGCCGCAGGGTCGTTTTCAGGTTCGCGGCAGCAATGGTTCAGGCAAATCAACTTTGCTGGCGGCGCTCAAAGCGCGGCTCGGGGCGCAGGCTTTTTATTGGCCAACCAGCGACAAGCTGGCTTTTGCTTTTTCAGGTGCCTCCGTTGGCGAATCGGCGGATGAAGGCGATGATGAGTCAGTTACAAGCGGGTTTTCATCCGGTGAGCGGCAGCTGAAAAGTCTGCAGGAAATCGTCAGCCGGACCCACGCGGAGTTTTACCTGCTGGACGAATGGGACGCCAACCTGGACGCCAAAAACCGCGCCGCCGCCGAATGGCTGGTGGCAAGCCTGGCAGCGCGGGCCGTGGTCGTGGAGATTTCCCACCGTGATCGGGTTTAAAGCCATTTCCATTTCCAATTCAGTCCGATAGGTCGTTGCAGTTCCTGTCAATCCGACCCGGTGAAGTCATCAGTCAATTGCGATGCTGAATAACGAGTTGCGCGTGCAGAAATTCAAACGGCATCGGGCCGGCTCAATAGTCAATGAAAATGTTTTTCACGCCATTCGCAATCAGGCAATAGATCAGGCAAGCGGGGCAGGCTGGGTCAGCAAAAGGTCCAGCCCAGTGACCGGCCCGGGCCGCCCAAAGTAGTAGCCCTGGTAGGCATCGCAGCCGTTTTGCCTCAAAAAGTCGCGTTGTGCCAGGGTCTCCACTCCCTCGGCGATGACCGTCAGCCCCAGGCTGTGCCCCAGCGCCAGAATCGTCCTGACAATGGCCGCATCGTTGGGGTCGTTTAGCGCGTCGCGCACAAACGACTGGTCAATTTTGAGCTGGTCCAGCGGCAGGCGTTTGAGGTAAGTCAGGGATGAGTAGCCGGTGCCAAAGTCATCCAGCGAGAAGCCAATGCCGTGTGCTTTGAGAGCCGACATTTTGGCAATGATGTCTTCCACGTCTTCCACCAGCAGGCTCTCAGTGAGCTCAAGCTTGAGCTGCTGCGCAGGCGCGCCGCTGTTGCGGATGATTTCCAGCACTTCCTGCACAAAATCCGGCTGGTGAAATTGCCGCACACTGACATTGACCGACAAGGTAAGGTGCGCCGTACCGGACCGAGTGGCCCAGACAGCCAGTTGGGTGCACGCCGTTGCCAACACCCAGTGGCCCAGCGGCAGGATCAAGCCGGTGTCTTCGGCCAGCCGGATGAACTGCATCGGTGGCACCATGCCCAGCTTGGGGTGCAGCCAGCGTGCCAGCACCTCGGCCCCGGTGAGCTGGCCTTGTGCGTTGACCTGCGCCTGGTAGTGCAGAACAAATTGGCCCTCTTGCAGACCCACACGCATGTCCATCTCCAGCGCGACACGGGCCGTCATGGCGACCTGCATGGCTGGGTCAAAAAAGCGCGACACATTGCGCCCGGTGGCCTTGGCCTGGTATAGCGCAAGGTCAGCCCGCTTGAACAGCGCGTCCACCTCGTCTTCACCACCTGCGTCGCTTTTTTCCGCTTCGCTGGCTTCGCCCCCTTCGCCTGTTTCGCCTGTTGCACTCCCGTCGTTCATGCCAAACAGGGCCATGCCGACACTGGCACTGCTGTGAAGTTCGACGCCCCCCAACTGGTAGGGCAGCTTCAACGCCTTCAGTACTTTGGCCCCGACCGCCGCCACCTGGTCCGTGGCCTCTGCGGCATCAGCGCTCAGGTCTTTGAGCATGACCACAAACTCATCGCCGCCCAGCCGGGCCACCGTGTCGCCCTGGCGGATACAGCCATTCAGACGCTGGGCCGCCTGCTGGAGCAACAGATCGCCTTTGGCATGGCCATGGGTGTCGTTAAGGGCCTTGAAATTGTCCAGGTCGATATACAGCAATGCGCCTTTGCGCTGGCTGCGCGCACTGGCGGCAATGGCTTGGCGCAGGCGGTCGAGCAGCAGGCGGCGGTTGGGCAGACGCGTCAGGGGGTCAAAGAACGCGAGGTTTTGAATCTCGGTCTCGGCCCGTTTGCGGTCCGTGATGTCAAACACGATGGTGTGCAGCACGCGCCGGGCACCCATCTCAATCGGGCTGCTGGAGACCGACACGTGCCGCACCGAGCCGTCAGCCAGGCGATGCTGGGATTCAAAGTGGTTGCCATCGGACTGCACGGCGGACCCCAAGGTGTCCAGAATTTCCAGGGCGGAGCGCTGGCTGACATCAGAAATCTGCATGGCCAGAAAGCGGTCCTTGGCATAGCCATAAAACCGCAGTGCGGCATGGTTGGCATCCAGAATGCGGCCATTGGGATCAATCAGCAGCATCACGGTGCGGTTGTCCGCGAACTGGCGGTGGTAAGACTCTTCACGCTGCGCCAGTTCAGACTGCACCCGCTTGAGTTCCGAAAAGTAAGTGGCACCGGCCATGCCAAAGCCCGACAGGGCGACCATGTAAAGCCAGTAATTGGCCAGGCGCGACTGCGCCAGATCGTCGGCGAAGAGGCCCACGCCCTGCAGCGCGCCTACCAGGCCCTGAATGGCGGTCATGAGCAAAATCAAAACCACACCATGGCGGCCCAGCCGCACGGTTGACAGCGCCACCACTACAAACAGCCAATAGCCCTGTGCCAGCGAGCCAAACAGGTCTTTGAACCAACCCAGAAAAACCACCTGGCCGACCAGAAACGCCAGGGCCAGCAAGAGGCAGACCTCGGTCAGACGGCGCGGCGCCAGCCATCCCATGGGCGGGTGACGCCAGATCAAAACCAGCGGCGTGATCAGCAGGATGCCGACCAGGTCGCCAATCCACCAGGTCAGCAGGTTCAGGACGAAATCAGCCCCGCTAGGGGCCTCAAAAAATACCATCACGGTGCTGCCGATCAAGGCCGCGAGCAGGCCACCCACACCACCGGCCAGAACGATCAGCCGCACAAAATCCTGCAGCGAACGCAAGCCTGTATCGAACTGCCCGCGCCGCGTCATCAGCCATGCACCGGTCAACGCGGCCAGCGCGTTGCCAGCGCCGATGGTGAGCGCCAGGCCGGTCGCCCCCCCGCCGATCATGATGAACGCAAACTCCCCCAGCAGAACGCTCCAGGCGTAGCGCTTGCCATACAACAGCAACACCGCCAGCGCCATGCCCCCGGGCAGCCAGGCCACGCTGATCCTGCCATTAATTGATAAATAGGCGAGTGACAGCTTGGCCAGCACGGCGTACAGGACCGCCACTCCAAGCAGCGGCAACAGCCCCGCAGCCCCGCCAAGCCCAGCGATCCCGCTTGATCCGGCTGGCCCAGTCTGCACGGACACGCCTGAAGGGCCTGGCGCGTTGGGGGCGTCGCGCTGGCTGTCAGTGCCGGGCATGGTCAATGGAGGCCATTTTGATGGTAAAAACGTGCTCTAGCCCTTGTCCAGTATACATAAATAGCTATATATTTAATAGTAAACGCAGGGTGCGGCAGTTTTGCAATACCGGCCCGGGCCAGACGCTGGCCTATTGTGAATCAGCTTGCGGCGCATCGGCTGCATCGGCTACATCAGCGCGCGCCAGCCGCTCGCTTTTCCAGTAAACATCATCGCCCACGCTGCCATCGGTGCGATGGCGGTTGAGCACACGCGCCAGCACAAACATCAAGTCACTCAGGCGGTTCAGGTAATGGCGGGGCGTGTCTTTCAAGACTTCCTGCGCTTCCAGCGCCACCACGGCGCGCTCGGCGCGCCGGGCCACGGTGCGACACACATGCGCCAGTGAAGCCGCGCGGGTGCCAGCGGGCAGGATGAACTCCTGCAGCCGGGGCAGCGCCTGATTGTGTTC
>JANMVO010000176.1:0-2314 GCA_031392805.1 Rhodoferax sp.
AGATTGTCGTCGTCATCGCTAGCGTGGCAAAAATAGCCGGTATCTCTGCGTAGGCGACCATGAAGCCGATGACGAAGCCGATGCAAACCACGAAGAGATAGCCGAGCAGCACCGCGCTGCCGACTGGCGTTCCGTTGTTCAGCATACTCAGCACCCAGGCAACCGACATCGCCATTGTGGAAATGATTGCAAGATCAATGCCGCGGCCAATGATCGTTATTGCCATGCCGATTCCCAGGATACCCAGGATCGAAACGCTCTGAACAAGTGCCAAGAGGTTTGTGAGAGTGAGAAAACCGTTCAGCGTGATCGCGAAGGTGACGAACATTATCACGACAATCGCGACAACAATCCGCTCCTGCGTAAGTTGGAACCCGCCCTTCCATCGCTTCGATAAAGAATTGGCGGTGCGGACCCCTAGAGTTTCCTTGGTCGAAGATGTGGTGCTCATCGGGCGCATACCCCGCCCTGTGGGGGCGCTATCCCACCGCAGTAAGTGATATTGCGACGTTCGGCATGCCACCTCGATGTCATACACTTGAAAGTTTGGCCCTCGTTGTCCAACGTTTTCCAATTAGATTTGGAAAACAAATTGGTCAATTTCCAATCTCGCCGGGGAGTTGGGCACAAAAACCCATATTTCATCAAGAACCAATCTTTATAAAATATCTTACGGATAGGAATTTCAACCGCATAAAGGCCAGTATCGCACCTTCGGTCAGCCTTCGATCTGCGTGAAAACCCTCACCTTGACACGCTGATTAACAGGCTCACCACTAACAGGCTTACGACTAAAAAGTCCTGTCTGTGAGCGTGATTTTCGGTGCGCCGGGTACGTCAGGTGCAGGGCGACCCCGCAGCGCATCTGAATCGCCGGTTCTGCCCTGCATGGCCCATTCACCAGTTGACGCGCTGATCGGCATCAAAGGCGGGTGCCGGTTGCGCAGCCAGATCCCAGTCCGGTTCGATTTGCACACCCTCGCCCATCTGCGCATCACAGTCCTGCCACAGCGGTGGCACGCGCGCTGGGGCTATGCGCGGGGGCTCGGAGTCGACACCGATGTGCTCCAGAATCTTCCCCGTCTTTGTGCCCTCGGTGATGGAGGCGATCAGGCGCATTTGTCCACCACACATCGGACACACCAGCGGAAAAACCTCGCAGATAAAGGCGATCAAAACCGCTCACAGGCAATGCGCCGGTGAGCGCTTGGGCGGCGCAGACTCAGTCTGTTTGCCATCAGGTGCTACCCCAGGCGTGCTCTCGCCCGTGCCGACTTGCCCGGCCTGCGCCGCAGCCTGTTGCGTCGGTGCCGCCAGGGCCGTCACCGCTGCCCTCAGTGGCGAGTTCGGTGCCAGTACGCCAAAGTAGCGGTGCCGGTGGGTGCGCGGCGGTGGCGCCAGGCCTCGCTGCTAGGCTCCAAGCCCTGCCGTGAGCGCGAGCTGGTGTTGGCCATGGTGGCCTCTCGCATCGTGTCGCCTGCCACCAAGCTGGCCACCACGCGCTTATGGCACACCAGCACGCTGGCATCTGACTTCGGCGTGCTGGATGCCTGTGAGGACGATCTGTACGCGGCCATGGACTGGCTGCTGGCAGGGCAGGGCAGGATTCAAAAGAAGTTGGCTGCACGTCCTCTCAGGGACAACGGCCTGGTGCTGTATGACCTGTCGTCAAGCTACTTCGAGGGGGTGTGTTGCCCGCTGGCCGAGCTGATCATGTCCCACAAATTTTGCTGGATACGGGCAACGTTTTCCGTTAACCTTCGCCCATGCAAATTTCGGGGCGACACTTTACCGATGAGATTCTTGCGCGAATTCGATCGCGGGTGCTGAGCGATGCGAGACTCACGCACACGGATCTATCGCGGGAAGTTTGTGCCTGGCTTGGTTGGCAAGATGCGCGCGGGCGCCCCAAAGACATGAGTTGCCGCGTAGCCTTGCTCAAACTCTGCCGGGGCGGGCTCATCGAGCTGCCCGCAGGCAAAGAGGTCTCATTTGGCAAACCCGGCCAGACAGTGGAGTCATTGCAACGAACCTGGCTGAGCATTGAGAAAAACCTGGCTCAATTGGGCCGGGTATGGCTGGTCCCCGTCGACAGTGAGCAGGCCGCTCTGTCCAAGACCTGGTGGGCCATGATGCAGGCGCACCATCCGTTGGGTGCAGGGCCTTTGTGCGCAGCGCAGTTGCGCTATCTGGTGGCCTGCGAAGCGGGGTATGTGGGCGCCTTGAGCTTCAGTGCACCCGCGTGGCGACTGGCCCCGCGTGACGCCTGGATTGGCTGGGACGCACCAACCCGTCAGGCAGGGCTATCCAAGGT
>JANMVO010000221.1:0-5321 GCA_031392805.1 Rhodoferax sp.
TTCCAGTGCCAGGCGGGGCTTGTTGTCCCATGGGTGACCGGAGGTAGAAGCGTGCATTGCAAGGCGGATTTTTGCGGCATTCTCCTTCACGTAGCTTTTGAATTCCGGGGTCCAGGGGGCATTGCGGGCAGGCACACTGTAAGTCGGACTGCGCTGGAAAACGGTGAGGTGGGCAGCCGTCTCGGCGATGACCGGCGCGCACTGAATGCCGGTCGAACCGGTGCCGATCAGCCCGACCCGCTTGCCGACGAAATCCACGCCCTCTGGTGGCCATTGCCCGGTGTGGTACCAGCTTCCGCCGAAACTATCGAGCCCGGGTATCCTCGGGACGTTCGCGGCGGACAGGCAACCGACGGCGGTGATCAGGAACTGCGCGGTGAACCGCTCCCCCGCCTGCGTGCGCACTTCCCAGAGGTTTTCCGCCTCGTTGTATTGCGCGGCAGTGACCCGGGTGTTGAAGCGGATGTTGCGCTTGAGGTCGAATTTGTCCGCGACATGGTTGATGTAGCGCATGATCTCCGGCTGCTCCGGATAGCGCTCGCTCCACTCCCATTCCTTCGAGAGTTCCTCGGAGAAGGTAAAGCCGTAAACATGGCTTTCGGAGTCGCATCGCGCGCCGGGATAGCGATTCCAATACCATGTGCCGCCAACCCCGGCGCCAGCCTCCAGCACTTGCACCGACACACCCAGCCGGTCGCGCAGGCAAAGCAGTTGATAGAGTCCTGCAAAACCGGCCCCGATGACGAGCGCATCGGTGTGGGTGATTTTGCCGGATGGGTTTTCGGAAGTTTCATTGGTGGGCACGGTGTTTAGCCTTTCATATGCTGTATTCTGAGTTCGTGGGTATCGGAGCGATGGTAAGCACAAGCCGCAACCATGTCAATATCGAGTGACATATTGACAGCGCAAAGTCGCAATGTCCCCTTTTGACCAGATTCACATGTCCCCTTTCGGTCATTGTCAAGCGAGTTGTCGCCAAAAATTGTTGAATCAAGCTATTTTTCGGATGTTTTCAAGTTCCGTGTTTTGGAGGTGCCGCTGCCGGCAGGTCGGCCATGGACTGCGCCGGGAAACCCGGCACGGCCAGCATCACCATCGACACGTTGCCGATATAGGAGATCGGCACGAAGGAGCCACGAAGGGCTCGAAACCGGCTTCCCGCACCGTGTTGGCCGCAGCGCATTTCTTCGGCGCGGCGCTTGCCGTGCTGCAGCACGCGGCTGAAGAAGTAGGCACCCTGTTTTCCCGGTCAATCGACGGAAAGGTTTCTATCAGCGTGGGAAGCACATGGTCTTCCACACCGTAGGCACCCGCTGTTGCGTAGCTCTCGATCGCCAGGGCTTCCTGGCCCTTGATCATCACGCTGCTGCACATCTTGATGGCGCTGGCCACGCCGAGCTTTTCGGAGACGCATTTGGCATCCATGCCGTAGCCGCGCAGTCTTTGCGCGAGCGCCCCGGCCTGTGCGCCGCCCAGCAGCATAGGCACGCGGGTGCCACCGCCAGGGTGGTGGCCAGCCGTGCTGCCGCTGTGCTGAAAATAAGGCTTGGGATCGTCATTTTATCAACTTTTAGAGATAATTAGTCCGCTAGCCCTCGTGTAATATACATAGTTAGCTATTTATATAATAGCAACCGACGATTTGGCAGTTCAGCGTGCCACACCCAGCAAGCGGTCCAGCAACTCAGGCTGCAGACGCAAACTGGCAGCTGTGCCCGAATGCACCACCGTGCCACGGTCCAGCACAGCAGCGGTGTCAGAGATCGCCAGAATCGCCTGCGGATGCTGCTCCACAATGATCGCGCTCAGGCCCTCTTCACGCGTGATGCGGCGGATGGCGCGCAGCAGCTCCTGCACGATGATGGGGGCCAGGCCTTCGAGCGGCTCGTCCAGCAGCAGCAGCGTCGGGTTCAGCACCAGCGCACGGCCCACTGCCAGCATTTGCTGTTCACCGCCCGAGAGTTGTGTGCCCAGATTACTCTTGCGCTCGGCCAGGCGCGGAAACATTTCATAGACCCGTGCCGGAGTCCAGAGCGCTGCTGTACGGCCAGCGCGTGCCGGGCGCGCCACAGCCGTGAGGTTTTCAGCCACCGTGAGCGACTTGAAAATATTGCGCTCCTGCGGCACCCAGCCAATGCCGGCTGCGGCCCGTTCGTGCGATGGCAGCTTGTGCAGCAACACCGCTGACGCGCCTGCACCCAGCGTGATACTGCCCGCGTGCTGGTGCGTGGCCCCCGCCAGTGTGTTGATGAGCGTAGTCTTGCCCGTGCCGTTGCGCCCCAGCAGCGCCAGCGTCTGGCCTTCACCGAGAGACAGCGACACGTTGTTGAGCACCACGGCTTCGCCGTAGCCTGCGCTTAAATTTTCGACTTTGAGGAGTACGTTCATCAGATTGCCAGACTGTTTGCCCGCTGGGTGCCCTCACCCCTGCCCTCTCCCGTGGGGAGAGGGAGATCAAGAGGGAGATGATCGCTCTCCTCCCCGTGCCCCAAGTACACCGCTTTGACCTGCGGGTCATTGGCAATCTGGTCCGGGTCGCCCTCGGTCAGCACCGCGCCATTCACCAGCACCGTCATGCGCCTGGCAAAGCTGAAGACCAAATCCATGTCATGTTCGATCAGCAGCACCGAAACATCTGCCGGCAGCGCGGCCACGGTTTGCAGCAGCTCCTCGCGCTCGCCCGCAGGCACACCGGCCACCGGCTCGTCCAGCAGCAGCACGCGCGGCTCGCAGGCCAGCGCAATGGCAATCTCCAGCAGGCGGCGCTTGCCGTAGGCCAGCACATTGGTCTTCTGGTTCATCACGCTGCTGAGGTGAAACTGCTCCAGCAACTGCTCGCAGCGCTGGGTCACGGTTTTGCTGGAACCCAACGCCTGCCACCACTTGCCGCCCAGGCCTTGGTGCTGCGACACGGTCAGCGCCAGCGTTTCCAGCGGCGTGAAGGTGTCGAACAACTGGTTGATCTGGAAGGTGCGCACCATGCCGCGCTTGACGCGTTGGTGCGGTGCCAGTTGCGTGATGTCCTGGCCTTCCAGAATGATGCGGCCCTCAGACGGCTCCAGCATGCCGGTCAGCAGGTTGATGAGCGTGGTCTTGCCCGCGCCGTTGGGGCCAATCAAGGCGTGGCGCGCGCCCTTTTTCAAGTCGAGCGTGACGTTGTTGGTGGCCGTGATGCCGCCGAAGCGCTTGATGAGGCCCTTGGCGCTCAACACGATGTCTGAAGTGACATCTGGAGCGACATCTGAAATGACGTTCGGGGCGACGCCCAAAGCAAGGCCCGGCGCGATGTACGAATCGACGCCCGGTGATCCGCTCACAACACCAGGGGCGGCGCTGCTTTGGCTCATGCTTTGCCACCTTGCGCCTTGCCGTCTGCCGCCGCGCCTGGAGATCTATCGCGACCCAACCAGGTCCAGGGACGGATCAAGCGCTCACGCCCCACCAGCACCAGTACCACCAGGAACAGGCCAATCCAGAAGGTCCAGTACTGCGGCGTGATGGCCGAGATGACGTTTTGCATCAGCTTGAACACAATCGCCCCGGCCACGCCGCCATACAGCCAGCCGGTGCCGCCAATCACCAGGATCAGCATCACATCGGCCGAGCGGTCAAACGCGAACACGTCGAGTGACGCGAAGCCGGAAGTCTGCGCCAGCAGAGCGCCTGCCGCGCCGGCCACGCCCGCCGCCACGGTATAGATCACGGCCAGGCGCGAGCCCACCGGAATGCCGATGGCCATGGCGCGCAGGCGGTTGTCGCGGATGGCTTTCAGGGTGCCGCCAAAGGGTGAACTCACCAGCCGGCGCGCCAGCACAAAAAACACCAGCAGTACCGTGAGCGAGTAAAACGCCGAGGTGCGCCCCGCCAGATCGAACTCAAACCGGCCCAGCAGTGGCCCCATCACCACGCCCTGCAGGCCATCGGCCCCGCCGGTGAGCCAGTCGAGCTTGTTGGCCAACTCCATCAAGATCAGGCCAACGCCGAGCGTGACCATGAGCCGTGTGAGATCGCTGCCGCGCACGATGGTCAAGCTGCACACCGCGCCCAGCGCGGCGGTGACCGCCATGGCCACCAGCAGACCCAGCAACGGGTCAGGCATCACCAGCTTGGCAAACAGGGCCGCCGCATAGGCCCCCATTCCAAAAAACGCAGCGTGCCCCAAAGAAACGATGCCGGTGTAGCCCAGTATCAAATCCAGCGACACCGCAAACAGCGCCACGATGGCGATCTCGTTGATGATGAGCGCGTGGGTCGGCAGCAGCAGGGGCGACGCCAGGCCCATCAGCCACAGCACGATTTCCCACGGCTTCCAGCGGCCAGTCACTTTGAGGATATCTTGCGCACTGGTTTGAATGCCTTTCATGACTTGCCCCCCTGCCGCACAAACAGGCCTTGCGGGCGCCAGATCAAAATCACAATCATCAGGCTGTAGACAATGAAGGCCCCGAGCTTGGGAATGTAGTATTTGCCCGCCACATCGGCAATGCCCAGCAGCAGCGCGGCCAGCAGCGGCCCGGTGATGCTGGAGGTGCCGCCCACAGCAACCACAATCAAAAAGTAAATCATGAATTTCAGCGGGAAGCTCGGGTCCAGCCCCAGCACCTCGGCCCCGAGTGCACCGCCCAAACCCGCCAGGCCGGAACCCACGGCAAAAGTGGATAGAAACACAATGTTCACGTTGATGCCCAGGCCCGCCGCCACGCGCTGGTCGTCCACCGACGCGCGCAGGCGGCTGCCAAAGCGGGTCTTGGCCAGCACGTATTGCAGCGCAATGGTGAGCGCTGCGCACACGGCAATGATGAACAAACGGTAGTGCCCCATGCCCAGCATCCACGCGCCACCACCGAATACTTCAATCTCAGTGCGGCCCTTGAGCCAGGCCGGCAGCTGGATGATCTGCTGCGAAGAGCCAATGAAGTAATCCGCCGTGGCCACCGCCATGAAGGTCAGCCCGATGGAAAACAGCACCTGGTCCAGATGCGGCTTTTTGTACAGCGGCCGGTACAGTGTGCGCTCCAGCACGCCGCCCAACAGCGCCGATCCCAAAAACGCCAGCGGCAGGCACAGCAGAAACGGCACCCCCAGCTTTTGCATCAGCAGCACGGTGATGTAGCCGCCCACCATGGCAAAGGCCCCGTGCGCAAGGTTGATGAAGTTCATCAAGCCCATCGTCACCGCCAAGCCCACCGCCAGAATGAACAGCAGCATGCCGTAGGCGATGCCGTCGAAGAGGATGGTCAGCATGTTGTGAGAAGGATTGAAGGGCTTTTTTCCAGAAATGCCGTGAAGCATTTTCAAAAGGCCCCGCCGGGCCGCTGGCG